>CAYFJD010000048.1:0-7563 GCA_964343285.1 uncultured Nitrososphaerales archaeon | reverse complement strand
CCCCTACCAGCATCGGATAGAGCTCGTCCAGCCCGTCCTCCCTCTCGGGCGTGGCAGACAGCCCCATCCTGTAGGGGGCGGCCGAGAACTCCGCTATGACGCGGTAGTTGGGGGCCGGCAGGTGGTGGACCTCGTCGAATATTATCAGCCCGAACCTGTCGCCCAGCTCCTCCGCGTGCAGGTAGGCAGAGTCGTAGGTCGCTACGGTCACCGGGCGGACCTCGTGCCTCCCGCCGCCCAAGAGCCCCGGGGTGAACCCCAGGCCCTCCTCCACCCTCTCGGACCACTGGGCCTGGAGGTCCAGGGTGGGCACGACCACGAGCGTCGGCATGGAGAGCCGCGCCATCGCCTTGAGGGCAACGAAAGTCTTGCCGGTGCCGGTGGGCATCGCGATTATGCCGCGCCTCCCGGCGGACTCCCAGCGCTCGAGGGCCTCCTCCTGGAACCCCCTGAGCGAGACGTTATCCTGGAACTCGACGGGGTCGAGGCGCAGCACCTCGTCCACCACCCTGCGGCCCGCGGACTCGAGGTAACCCTTTATGGCCGAGTAGTGCAGGGCGAGCGCCCTGTATCCGCCGACCGTCCCGTCCCAGCGGGTGAAGGGCGCCCACGCCCCCTCCACCACGACGGTCCCCCTGGAGTAGCGCAACCTGACCGGCGCCGAGTCGGCCGACAAGCGCCCGGCGCAATTCCGCGGCGAAACCATTTATATTCTATCCGCGCATAATGAGCCACGTGGCGCTGGTGGAGGAGGTGATGAGCCGGGATCCGCCGACGGTCGATCCCTCCAGGACTGTGAGGGAGGCGGCGCTCCTCATGGCCTCCAGGCAGGTCAACTTCCTCGTGGTGGTCGAGGGGGGAAGGCCCATCGGCGTCGTGACGTGCATGGACGTGGTCGCCAGGGGGGTGGCGAGGGGGCTCGACGTGGACAGGACGCCGGTCAGGGCCATAATGAGTTCGCCGCCCTACACCGCGAAGCCGACCGAGAGCCTCGAGGACGCGGCGGCGCGCATGGCCAAGATGGGGCTCAGGAGGTTGGCGGTCGTCGACGACGGCGGGCGCTTGGTCGGCGTCCTCACGTCGGACGACATAGCCAGGTGGCTGGCCAAGGGTAGGAGGTTCAGGGACGTCCTGCTCAACGCCATATGCCAGTACTCGGAGCCCCCCAGCGAGATGCCCTACATCTGAGGGCGGCCAGCTGGAAAGCTTATCCCGCACCCGCCCTCCTGCGAAGGCGTGGCGGACGAGTTCGAGGTGCCGGGCGGGTACACCCTGCTGGTCAGGGGGCCCGGCTCGGCCGAGGTGATCGAGGGCGAGGTGAAGGCCTTCGGCGCCAGGCTGGGCAGCGGCTCCAGGCTGAGGGTGCCGGAGGGCAGGACGATACCCCTCGAGGCGCTCTCGGACAGCTTCGTTAGGGCGTCGGCGGAGTCCGTCGAGATCGTCGAGGGCTCGACCGTGCCGAGGGAGTGGGAGGAGCTCGCGGAGGAGGCCTTGGACGAGGAGAAGGTCGTCGTGATCGGCGCCAACGACACCGGAAAGAGCAGCCTGATACTGTACATGGTGAACCGCGCCCTGGAGGCCGGCAGGCGCCCGGCGGTGGTGGACGCTGACGTGGGCCAGACGGACGTGGGGCCGGTCGGCACGATAGGTCTGGCGTTCCCGGGGCGCCAGTCGCCGGTCTACTCCGACTTCGAGCTCGCGGGCGCGTACTTCGTGGGGGACAAGAGCCCCGTGGGCCACCTGCTCCCCATGGTCGTGGGCTCCAGGCTGATGGTGGACGAGGCCGTGAGGGCCGGGGCGCGGCCCGTCTTCGTGAACACCACGGGGCTCGTGGACGGGGGCGCCGGGTGGGCGCTGAAGACGCACAAGGTGGAGGCGCTGGCCCCGGATCTCCTAGTGGCGATAGAGAGGGATGGGGAGCTCGGGCACATCCTCAGGTCAATCCCGCGCGGCGTCCGCGTGGCGCGCATAAGCCCTCCGAAAGCGCTCGCGAAGGAGAGGGCTGACAGGGCCAGGTACAGGGCGGCGACGCTGACGGCGATGGCCTCCAGGAGGGCCGCCGTGGAGCTGGACCTGAGGGAGGTCAGGGTCGTCAACGCGAGGTCCATCCTGATGGCGGACGACGGGGAGCTGAGGAGGAAGCTAGAGGCGGCGATAGGGGCCAAGCCGGAGCTCGTGGGCGTGTCCGGAGGGGAGGCGGTGGCGGTGTTCCGCGAGAGGCTCGAGCAGAAGGACTTCTCCTACGCCATGGCGATACTCGGAGGCGCCGGGGAGCCCAGGGTCGTGACGCTCGATAGGATCGTGGGGCTTTACCTGGGCTTCATGGACGAGCGCGACAGGCTGATAGGGGTGGGAAGGCTTCTGGGGCTCGAGCCGCGGCGCGGCGTCCTGCGCGGGGAGGCGGCGTTCTTCTCGCAGGGTAAGATAGGCGGCGTGGCCTTCGGCTACCTGCTGCTCGACGACGAGTGGAGGGAGGTGGGGGCGATAAAGCCGGGTTACCTCTGAGGAGTTCCCCGCGCCCTCAGGACCATCTCCAGATACGTCTCCTCCACGGGCCTCCACTCGAGCCCGAGCTCGCGCGCGATGGACTGGAGCCCCTCGACCCCGATCCCCGGATCCAGCGCCTCGACCTCGACGAAGTCCCCGAGCCCGTACACGCTGTCGAGCGATATCATTGCCGTGTCCGTCCTGTAGTAAGACCTGCGCTTCCTGACCGTGGCGACCGGCGCGAAGCCCAGGCCCTTGAGGAGCTCCGCCGCCGCCCCCGGGTCGCCGACCTTCACGGAGACCTCGGCCCTCGACTTCGCGCCGCCGCCCCGGGATCTGGGGCCCTTGTAGGTCAGCTCCGCCGAGTCCCCCGACCTGCGCAGCCTCAGGGCCTCGTCGGTGGTCGCGAAGTCCCTGCAGGGGTGCGCGAAGTACACGTCCTCCTCGACCACCGAGGACACGAGGCGGCCGCCCATCCTCTCCACGGCGGCCGCGACGCGCCCCAGGTCGTCCGCGCGCAGCTTAACCTCGAGCTCCCTCCTCACGGGCCTTCCGCGCGCCCGACGGCTTAAAAACGTGCGGACGCGCGGACCGTGGGGAGCCGCGGCCGATGCGGGGGAAGGTGGACGTCTGGACCTTCAGGAGGCTGGCGGTGTACCTAATGGATGACGTCAGGAAGACTGGGTATTCCTACGACGCGTCGTTCAGGAGGTACGAGAGGCTCCACGGGATCGATCCGGCCATCAGGAGGACTGCCTACCTGGCCGGCAGGGACTTCATCTCCAGGTACTACACGTTGGCGCACGCGGCCAAGGAGGTGTACGGGTACGTCGATCCGAGGGCGCTGGCGGACCTCTGGATCCACTACTTCGGGGAGGGGTTCCTGGAGGAGGGGGAGAGGAAGAGGTTCTCGAAGAAGATAGCGCGCGCCTCCCCGCGCGGCAGGCTGCCGGAGATGGAGGAGCTGCTGGACGGACTGGACGAGATCTCGAGGATAGCGGTCGAGACGTCCTACCCCAGGTGGCTGGTCGCGGACCTATACTCCGCGATGGGGCGGGAGGTGGAGGAAATGTTGAGGGCGCTGAACGAGGATCACAGGTGGCTGCGCGTCAACTTGACGATGACGGACGTCGACACGGCGATCGAGGCCCTGCGCGCGGAGGGCGTCCGCGTCAAGAAGCACGAGAAGCTGGAGTATATGCTCAGGGTTCTGGAGTACGACGGCCCCCTGTCCAGGCTGAGGTCCGTCTCCGCCGGCTACGTGACGCCCCAGGACCTGGGCTCCGCGATCGCGGCGGAGGAGGTGGACGAGGGGGGAGTGATCCTGGACGCCTGCTCCGCGCCCGGCGGGAAGGCGGCCGTGCTCCTGATGCGGAGGAAGGGCTTCGTGGTGGGGTGCGACATATCCGCCGGGAGGCTGCGCTCGGAGGAGGCCCTGCTGCGCAAGTGGAGGATGCCGGGGCACAGGTACGAGCTGGCGCTCTGCGATTCCACCAGGATCCGCCGCAGGAGGTTCGACCAATCGCTCCTCGACGCGCCATGCACCGACAGCGGGGACGCGGGGAGGAACCCCGCGGTGAAGCTCATGTTGGAGAAAAGGGGCGCGGTCGAGCGCTTCACGGCCCTGCAGAGGGCGCTCCTGAGGAGCGTGGCGGAGTCCACCAGGGGGCTCGTCGTCTACTCTACCTGCTCCGTGCTCCCCGAGGAGGGGGAGCTGGTGGTGGAGGGCATGGATCAGGTCGGCTCCAGGTTGGGGTTGCCGAGCGGCTACTGGGGCATCGGCCACAGGGTCTACCCCCACCTGCACGATTCCGGCGGCTTCTTCGTCTCGCGGCTCTCGCCGCGGCGAGGAAACCGTTATAGGAGCACGGGCGGATTCGGGCGCAGGGCGATGGCGAAGGTCCTGGTTAAGCACGCCACCGTGCTAACGATGGTGGGACGGAGGGTGATCAGGGATGGGTACGTATTGGTGGAGGACGGCTTCGTGGCGGCGGTCGGCGGCTGCTGCGAGGAGCCCCCGGGGAGCTCGAGCGACCGCGTCCTGGACGTTGACGGGTCGATCGTGATGCCGGGCATGATAGACGCGCACGCCCACGTGCAGGAGTACCTGTTGAGGGACCTGGTGGACGAGTCCACGGGGGCGGACGAGATCTCCAGCAGGTTCGTCGAACCCCTGTATAACAGGATGTCCCCCGACCTGGAGGAGGCTGTCGCGAGGTACTTCCTGTCCGAGTCCCTCCGCTGCGGCGTCACGACGGTGGCCACGGCGGCGCTCGACCCAGCCGCGCTGCTGAGGGCCGCGGAGGAGGTGGGGGTGCGCGTGGCCGTGGGGCCGCTCCTGGGGCGCGTCGCGCGCCCCGACTCGGCCGTGCGGACGGTGGCGGAGGCCGCCAGGGCGCGCCCCGGGTGGGTCTTCCCCCTCGTGGCGGCGAGCGACCTGAGGGCGAACCTGGAGGAGCTGGCCGAGGGCTCGAGGAAGTGGGGAGCCAGGCCCTTCGCGCACCTGAGCGGCGGCGAGGGGCTGGCGGAGCTCTTGAGGTCGGGCTCCGACGTCTCGAGGTTCTTGCTGGCGTACGATCCCAGGGCGCCGGCGGATCTCGTGCTCGAGGCGGCGGCCCGCGGTGCCAAGCTCGTGGCATGCCCAGTGACGCTCGCGCGCCTGGGCAGGTGGCCGGGGTTCCTGGACGAGCTGTACGGGAAGGGCGCCAGGGTCGCCGTGGGGAGCGGGGGGTTCGTCGGCATGGCCGCGCCGGACCAGCTCAGGAACGCGTGGCTACTGGCGCTCGCGCTGGCCGGAAAGGTGGAGGGTGCGGGGTGGAAGGCCCTCTCGTCCGTGACCTCCGACGCGGCGGACGCGCTGGGCGAGGGCTCGCTTGGGCGCATAGAGCCGGGCGCGCGGGGGGACCTAGTCGTGCTCGACCCGCGCGTACGCGGCGGTAGGCCGGTGGGCGGCGACCCGCACATCTACGCGGCGTACAGGGGAGGTTGTCAGGACGTGCGGGCGGTCCTCGTCGGCGGCGAGTTGGCGTGGGAAAGGGCGGCGGAGCCACCATAAGTATATAATCCGGCGGGCGCGAGGCGGCAAAGCGTGAGCGAGGCCGTTAGCTACGAGGAGTTCTCCAGGCTGGACCTCCGCGTGTGCAGGGTGGTGGACGCCGAGAGGATAGAGGGGAGGAAGAAGCTGCTGAAGCTGACGGTGGACCTCGGGGGCGAGCGGAGGACCGTCGTGGCTGGCGGGGCCGAGTACTACGCGCCCGACCAGTTCAAGGGGAAGCTCATGATCATAGTGGCGAACCTGAAGCCGAAGGTCATAGCGGGGGTCGAGTCGAACGGGATGCTGCTCGCGGCTGACCTCGGAGGGAGGCCGGTGTGGTTGACGGTCTCGGAGGAAGTCCCACCGGGCACCAAGGTGAGGTGAGGAAATGTTAATTAAAGAGGAAGCGCAATCTCGTGGCAGGATTGGTTGCAAGGAGCGTAATGCCCGTTGAGTGGAGCGCAACCTGAGAACTCGAAGGACGACGTCGAGGGCGCCATCCGCGACCTGGAAAACGCGGACGATTACCGCGATCCCGTGGAGGAGGAGTCCCTGAGGGGCTACCGCTGCAGGGCGTGCGGGGCGATCTTCTCCAGCCGCAAGGAACTAGAGATGCACTGGAACAAGGCGCACGCGTCCTGGAGGAGGAAAAAGAAGAAGAGGCACCGATCCGGCATTCACTTAGCCAATATGGACTCCAACCTGTCCATCGCTTCCCTGAGGTTCTCCATGCTGTTGGCGTAGGATATCCTCACGTTCCTGGAGAAGCCGCCGAATGGCTCCCCGTCCGTCATGCTGACGCCGGCGTCCAGCGCCTTCTCCACGAAGGCCGCGGAGTTGGGCTCCGAGTCGGGCAACCTCGGGAACACGTAGAAGGCGCCGCTCGGCGGATCCAGCTTGAAGCCCATGGATCTCAGCCTGGACACGACGAAGTCCCTGCGGCGCCTGAACTCCTCAACCATGGGCCTGGCCAGCCTATCCGCGTCCGGGAGGAGCTCGGCCGCGGCCTTCTGCGCGAAGGCGGGGGCGCAGGTCGCGGAGTGCTGCTGGAGCTTCGTGGCGGCGTCGACTATCTGCTTGGGTCCGGCCAGGTAGCCCAGCCTCCAGCCGGTCATGGCGAAGGTCTTGCTGAAGCCGTTTACCACGACGACGACCTCGTCGCCGCCGGGCAGGCTGGCGGGGCTGACGTGGACCGCGTCGTAGATTATCTTCTCGTAGATCTCGTCCGAGATTATTATGACCTTCTTCCTCACGGCCAGCTCCACGAGCGCCTCCAGGCTGTCCCTCGAGAAGACGGCGCCGCTCGGGTTGTTCGGGCTGTTGATGATTATCATCTTCGTGCGCTCGCCCACGAGCCTCTCTATTGCCTCCACGTTGAGGCCGTAGCCGTCCGCCGGGGGCGCCTCCTTGACGACCCCGCCCGCGACGGTGGCCATCTCCCAGTAGCTGGGCCACGCGGGCGTCGCAACTATCACCTCGTCGCCCTCGTTCAGGAGGGCCATGAACAGGTAGAAGAGGGCCTGCTTCGCGCCCGGCGTGACCAGTATCTGGTCGATGGAGACGTCGATCCCGTTGTCCCTCTTCAGCTTGTCCGCTATGGCCCTCCTGAGCTCGGGCAACCCCTTGCTGGGCGTGTAGTGGGTGTAGCCGCTGAGCATCGCCCTGTACGCAGCCTCCACGACCTCCCTCGGGGTCGGGAAGTCCGGCTCGCCGACGTCGAGGGAGATCACCTTGACGCCGCGCGCCTCGAGGGCCTTCGCCCTCTCCATCATCTTCAGCGTGGCGGATTCCTTCAGCCGCGTCACCCTGGCGGATAGCAACCCGCGATCGCTTGGGACGGCGCGTAAATAAATTGAGCGCTCAGAGGCGGCCGTGGCTGAGGACCCTGGCGGCGGTTATCACCGGGTGCCACACCGGCGCGGTGGCGGGCGAGTAGCTGAGGTCCGAGAAGAAGACGTCGTCCACAGTCGCGCCCCTGGCCACGAACTCCGCCATGAGGTCCAGGTAGCCGGCGGCTATCTTGTCCCTGCTGACTATCTGCC
>CAYFJD010000047.1:0-8073 GCA_964343285.1 uncultured Nitrososphaerales archaeon | reverse complement strand
CCCTCCACCCCCGCGAAGTTCACCGACCCGCCCCACATCACCTGTATGTAGCCAGTTATGATGCCGGCCGCAAGGGAGTAAGCGTAGGATTTCGCGCCGGAGTCCTCGATGCCCATCATGAGGAGCGCCATGCCGAAGGTCCCCAGGACGTAGGCGAACGGCGTTCCCTTGTACCACCCGAAGTCGGTCCTGAGCATGAGGCCGGGGAGGACGGCTATCAGGAAGGACCCCAGGAGCGCCGCGTAGGGGTTGCCGGTGGCCCTCCTCACAACCATGAACACGGGGAAAACCGAGAGCCCCCCCATGGCGACCGGCACCAGGGCGGCGTATTGGTAGAGGGTTACGTGGAGGCCGATCGAACGCAGCGCCAGGTAGATCGCGGCGTTGAACAAGTAGAGCCCGTTGACTCTGAGGGATCCGAGGTCGTAACCCCAGGGATACCACGCCATGTGATCGACGGTGTGGAGGAAGTAGTATATTCCGCGCAGTCCGTGCTCCTCCATATCCTGCACCATGACGGACGTCGCGTAGTAGTGGAAGTATGGATCGAACTCGTTCAGGTAGAATCCGTACCTCATGGGCATCAACCTGACGGCCACCGCCAGGAGGGCCGCCAGCGCCAGGCCGACGGGCACCCCGTACCTGTTCAGGGTCGGCAGAAGACGACCGGCGGACATTTGCGTCGCGAGGCGCCGCCGGGATATTTTAACCTATGGCCGCCGAGGTCAGATGATGCCCCCCAGGGCCAACAGGACCAGGTACCAGACCATCAGTAGGATCGCCGCGGCGATGGAAATCGCCAGCGCGATGCCCTCGCTGGACGACCTGCTCGACCTGCCGGTGAGCAACACGAAGTAGACCCCGAGGCCGACCAGCACGACGAGCGTCGCGGTTTCGCCTATCGACTGCTCCAGGTACTGGGGCGGCACGAACGCCAGCGGGGGGACCCTTGAACCGGTGAGTATGTAGTTTATTATGCCGGCCGCGAGCAGCACGGACGCCGCGACGTACCAGTTCCGGACGTCTGACAAGACGTCGAACAGGCGCCTGTAGCGCGCGGGCAATAACCTCCTGATGCGCCTCCTGACGTCGGACACGCCGGGAGGTGCACGCCCCTGTATTTGCGCTTTTCCGCCTCGGCGCCGACATAGCGAGAATTCCACTAAGTAGTTCCCGCCGAACCCCCAACCGATCCGCGATCTTGCTGCGCCCCGATCCGTCGTCCCCGGCGCTCACGTGACCACCTCGTCCAGCCTGCCGGACTCGGCCGCCTCCCTTATCTCCATGGCTATCCTCCTGCCCATGTCCAGCGGCTCCCTGAAGTACATAAGCGAATAGGGACTCCCGTGCACCATATAGACGCTCGTGCCGGCGACTATCCTCCCCGAGAACTCGAAGTAAACGATCTCGAGGGTATCCTTGATTATCGACTCGAGGGAGAACGGACCTATGGGGGGCCTTCCGGTGCGCTCGCGCACGGCGGACGCGAACGATTCGCCGTCGCGCTGCACGCCCGGCAGCAGCGACTCCCTGAGCACGAGCGGCACGTTGCCGACGACGACGAAGGTGGGTTTCGCCAGCCCGAGCGTCCTCCCGTCCACGTTCGACTCGTACCTGATGTCGAAGCCGAACAGCTCCAGGCGGCCCCTCAGGGGGCTGTAGAAGAAGTGGTGATAGGCCGGGACCCCGACGACGTACTCCTGTATTATATAGGGACCGTCGACGCCGCGGAGGCCATCCCTGAGCTCCTCGACGCCGCGCGCCACGAAGTAGCCCTTCCCGCCCTTGGCCCCGTAGAGCTTTACTATGACAGGTCCGTCGACCTCCTCGGGCGACCTGTAGGTCCTGGGCGTGCGGAGCCCAGCAGACGCCAGCAGCTCCATCTTCCTGTGCTGGTCGGCCTCCCACTCGAGCAGGTATCTGTTGCCGAACGTCGGGACGCGCATCTCCAGCGCCGCGCGCCACCCCACGTACTCCACGTAGCTGCCGTGAGGCACAAGGATGGCGTTCATGGAGAGCAGCCTGTCGGCAGCCGATGGCAGCTCGCGGAGATCCATCTCCCAAACCTCGTCCACGAACCACATCCTCGAGTAGAACCAGCCGCGGCCGGGCGGGGCGAGCGCGAGGGTCCTGAGGCCTTCGCGCTTGGCGCCCAGGAGTATCTGGATCGACGAATGGCTGGCTATCGTCGCAACCGTGAGCTTCCCCGGATCGTAGCGCCTCAGGAGCCCTCTCACGTCCCCGGCGCTCACGTGACCACCTCGTCCAGCCTGCCGGACTCGGCCGCCTCCCTTATCTCCATGGCTATCCTCCTGCCCATCGACAGCGGGCGGCGGAAGTACAGGGAGCTGTACTGGCCGCCGATCCCCATGTAGGCGTTCGTGCCGCCCCCTATCCTCAGCGCGACGTCGAACACGACCAACTCCAGCTCAGGGGTCACCATGGCCTGGAGGGTGAAGGGCCCTATGACGCCGGGCGGGACGAGCTTCCTGGAGGCCTCGAGGAATCTATAGCCCGCGTCGAAGACCTTCTCGAGCAGGCTCTCCCTTATCGTCGCCGGCTCGTGGCCCACCTCAACGTACCTCGCGTCTATCCCCAGGTCGAGCTGATCGGCCGCGGGGATCCTGTAGAGGCCGTCGAGGTTGCTCTGTATCCTCCTATCGATGCTGTGGAGCTCGAGCCTCTTCCTCATGGGGCTGTAGAAGAAGTTCAGGTTGAAGTGCGCGCCCACCACCAGCTCTTCGATGGATGCGGAGGCCAGGAGGTCCTCCATCCTTATCAGGCCCCTCTCGGCGAGCCTCCTCGCCTTCTCCAGGAGATCCCCGCCGTCCCTGGCTATGAAGAACCCCCTCTCAACCCTCCTATGGGCCTCGGGGAGCTTGACCATGACAGGTCCGTCGACCTCCTCGGGCGACCTGTAGGTCCTGGGCCTCCTTATGCCGCCCTCGTCGAGCAACCTGTAGTAGTTCGCGGGGCCGACCCTCTCCTCCCAGCGCAGGAGGTACCTGTTTCCGAAGACCCTGACGGGGAACGAGCGCTCTATGTTATCGTAACCCACGTAGACCGAGAACGACCTGTTGGGGACGAAGACCGCGTTCTCGGCGTTGAGCTCGGACACGACGTCGCTGTTTACCATCTGCGGGTAGTCGTCCAGGACTATGAGGCGGTCCACGACCGGGAACTCCCTGTACGCCCTGTCCCTCCCCCTCTTCGCCACCGCTATCGTCCTCATCCCCTCGCCCTTCGCGCCGTCCAGCACGTCCAGCGCGGAGTGGCTCGCCAGGACCGCCACCGAGATCTGCGCGCTCACGCCACCGCTCGCCGGCTCCCCCCGGTTAAATCTTCCCCGCGCCGGCCAGGGATCTGCACTCGGTTATCAGCTCCTGGACGGCGTCGAACGCCCTTCCGCCCTCCTCCGAGCGCACCACCACTATCGTGTCCCTGTGGCAGCTGACCACCTCCTCCACGTTCACGCCGCGGGAGGCCAGGCGCTGCAGTATGGCGGAGACCACGCCGGGGGTGCTGGATATCTCCGGGGGGCTGATGACGATGAGCGCCGCCAGGCCGGAGGCCTCTTCGATCAGGCTCCCCGGCGGCACGATGCGCGCGACCTTCTCGCGGATCCTCGACTCGTAGACCACGGTGTAGGAGGATATTCCCTGGAGGATCTGCAGGAATACCCTCCTATGCCTCGCCGCGAGCTCCCCGACGGCATCCGCCGCCTGCGGCGAGCGCCTGATGACCATCTTCCCCAGGTCGGTCTTGAGGTCTATCCTGCTGGCGGCCAAAACGCTCGCCACGCGCTGGCCCACGTCCTCGCCCTCGGATCCCTTCATCCTCTTCAGCGCGGCCAGGACCGCCTCCCCGCTGACTGGGCCGCCCATCAACAGCTCGACGCGGGGGCGCAGGTACCTGGCGACCGCCGACGCGTTGGCCAAGCCGCCGCGAAGCATCGCGTGGAGGCACGGATCCATCTGGACGAGCTTCCGGACGTACGATGAAACTGTCCGTTTTTGGTACAATGGAAGTCCGTTTTGGCCGGAAACGACCAAAATATATATAAGCATTTCGGGCCGTGATGGGCCAGTTTGGCGCGGCAGATTTGGGAGATGTTGGCCTTGGATGAGGGACCGGCCGCCGCGTTGGTCCTCGAGGACGGCACCGTGTTCTGGGGCAGGGGCTTCGGCGCCAAGGGCACGAGGACCGGGGAGGTGGTCTTCACGACCGCCATGAACGGTTACACGGAGTCGCTGACGGATCCGTCCTACAGGGGCCAGATACTGGTGATCACCCACCCGCTGGTCGGGAACTACGGGGTGCCGCCGGACTTCGAGTCCAATAGGATACAGGTGGAGGGCCTCGTGGTGGCAACGCTGACGGAGCCCAGCCACCCGAGGTCCGAGCGCTCGCTGCACGAGTGGTTGCTGGAGGAGGGCGTCCCCGGCATCGAGGGGGTGGACACCAGGGCCCTGGTCAAGAGGATCAGGGGCTTCGGCGTGATGGCCGGGGCGATATCCGTCGCGGGGGCGCCCGAGGACATAGACGTCGGGGACCTGCTGAGGGCCGCGAGGGAGTTCGACTACGAATCCGGGGAGTTCGCGGGACCCTCGTTCGGCCCAGCGACCTTCGGCTCCGGCGACCACCACGTGGTGGTCGTGGACTTCGGGTTGAAGGGGGGCATCGTGAGGGAGCTCCTGGCCCGGGGCTTCAAGGTCACCGTCGTGCCCTGGAACTGGGGGGTGAAGGGGATAGCGGCGCTCGACCCGGACGGCGTGGTGATCGGGAACGGCCCCGGCAACCCCGCGGCCATGGAGGAAGGCGTGGAGCTGACGCGCGGGATCCTGGAGATGGGCCTGCCCACCCTAAGCATATGCCTGGGGCACCAGCTGACGGCGCTGGCCCTGGGCGCCGAGGTGAAGAAGATGAAGTTCGGGCACAGGGGGATAAACAAGCCCGTGAGGGACCTCAGGACCGGTCGCCTCTCGATAACCACCCACAACCACGGGTACGAGGTGGACCCCTCCTCGCTGGACGGGACCGGGCTGAGGCCCAGGTTCGTGGACGTGGACGATGGCACGCTGGAGGGGATGGTGCACGAGCGCATGCCGCTCCTCACGACGCAGTTCCACCCCGAGGGTTCCCCTGGGCCCAGGGACACCTCCTACGTGTTCGACGAGTTCAAGGCGATGGTCCTTGCGGGAAAGCGTGTCTAAGGCCCTCGTGCTGGGATCCGGGGGAATAAAGATAGCGGAGGCCGCCGAGTTCGATTACAGCGGCAGCCAGGCACTCAAGGCGCTATCCGAGGAGGGCATAAAGACCGTCCTGGTGAACCCGAACGTCGCGACGATACAGACGTCGCACAGGATGGCCGACCGCGTCTACCTGTTGCCCCTGACGCCGGAGTTCGTGGAGAAGGTCCTCGAGAGGGAGAGGCCGGACGGGATACTCCTGGGGTTCGGCGGGCAGAGCGCCCTCTCGCTCGGGGTGCGCCTGTACCGCTCGGGCGCGCTCCAGAAATACGGCGTGAAGGTCCTCGGGACGCCGGTCGAGGGGATAGAGAGCGCCCTGGACAGGGGATCGTTCAAGGAGCTCATGACAAGGAGGGGGTTCCCGGTTCCGCCCTCCTCCCCGGCGTGGAGCGCGGAGGAGGCGCTGAGGGCCGCGGACGAGCTGGGCTACCCCGTCATAGTCAGGGTCAGCTTCAACCTGGGCGGCAGGGGCAGCTTCGTCGCCAGGGATCGGAGGGAGCTCTCGGAGGGCCTGAGCAGGGCGTTCTCGCACTCCCCGGTCAAGGAGGTGCTGGTGGAGAGGTACCTGGAGAAGTGGAAGGAGATAGAGTTCGAGATCGTCAGGGACCGCGCAGGGAACTCGGCGGCCGTCGCGTGCATAGAGAACGTGGAACCGATGGGGGTTCACACCGGTGACTCCACGGTGATAACGCCCTGCCAGACGCTCACGGACCGCGAGTATCAGGAGCTCAGGAGGGCGTCGATGGGGGTGGCCGAGTCCATAGGCCTCATCGGCGAGTGCAACGTGCAACACGCGCTGCACCCCGCCGGGAATTCGTACTACATCATAGAGACGAACCCGAGGATGTCGAGGAGCTCGGCCCTCGCCAGCAAGGCCACCGGATACCCCCTCGCCTACGTGGCGGCGAAGCTCGCCCTGGGATACACGCTGGACGAGGTCCTGAACAAGGTGACCGGCGACACGAGCGCGTTCTTCGAGCCCAGCCTCGACTACCTGGTCGTCAAATCGCCCAGGTGGGACCTCCAGAAGTTCTGGCCGGTGGACGAGAGGTTGGGCTCGGAGATGATGAGCGTGGGGGAGGTGATGGCCATGGGGAGGGGGCTGGAGGAGGTGCTCCAGAAGGCCTTCCGCATGCTGGACATAGGCGTGGACGGGCTGGTCGGGCCGGAGACCTACGAGGATGGGGACCTCGAGGAGGTCCTCGGGAGGCTTAAGCACTTCAGGCCGTACTGGCTCCTGGACGCGGCCAGGGCGATCGCCCTCGGGGCGAGCCCGGAGCTGATATCCGAGATGACGGGGGTGGTCCCGCTGTTCACGAGGGCCGTGGGGAGGATAGTGCAGGTGGGGAGGGAGTTGATGGGGCTCGCCGCGATGGACGAGAGGCGCAGGAGGGCTTTGCTGGCCAAGGCCGCCAAGTTGGGCTTCACGCCGGCCCAGATATCCAGGTTGTCGGGCGTCGACGCCCGCACTGTGGGCGAGTGGCTCTCGGAGGTTGCGAGGCCGGTGGTGAAGAACGTGGACACCCTGGCGGGCGAGAGGCCCGCCAGGACGGGCTACCTCTACCTGACGCAGAACGGCCAGGAGGACGACGTGGGACCCGTGGAGCGCGGCGTCATAGCGCTGGGGGCCGGGGGGTTCCGCATAGGGGTATCGGTTGAGTTCGACTGGTCCCTCGTCGAGCTCACGAAGTCCCTGGAGGGGCTGGGCTTCCGCGTGGGGGTAATAAACTACAACCCGGAGACCGTGTCGACGGACTGGGACGTCATGGAACGCATATACAACGCGGAGCTGGACCCCCACCAGATCCTCTGGGTCGCCAGGAAGCACGGGACCCGGGACGTCATAGCCTTCGCCGGAGGACAGCTGGGGAACAACGTGGTGGAGGAGCTGGAGGCCGTGGGGCTGCGCGTGCTGGGGACCGGCGCCCGGCAGGTGGCGACGGCCGAGGACAGGTCCAAGTTCGGGGAGCTGGTCGAGCGCCTGGGGCTCCTGCAGCCCGAGTGGACGTGGGCCAGGTCCGTCGAGGACGCCGTAGCTTTCGCGGAATCGGTTGGGTATCCCGTCATCGTGAGGCCCAGCTACGTGCTGAGCGGATCCTCGATGTTCCTGATCAGGAACAGGGAGGAGCTGGAGGAGCTTATGCGCAGGATCCTGGCCGCCTCCAGGAAGCCCGTCGTCGTGAGCAAGTTCATCGAGGGCGCCCTGGAGGCGGAGGCGGACTGCGCGTCCGACGGCCGCGAGGTGCTGATGTTGCCCATGGAGCACGTGGAGGAGGCGGGCGTCCACAGCGGGGACGCGACGATGTCGATCCCCACTAGGAGGCTCTCCGGCCGCGAGCTGAAGGGGATGGCCGACGCCGCGGCGGCGCTGGCGCGGGAACTGCACATAATCGGCCCCTTCAACGTCCAGTTCCTGGTCAAGGGCGGCGACGTCTACGTCCTGGAGCTTAACCTTAGGAGCAGCCGCTCGATGCCCTTCGCCAGCAAATCCTACGGGATCAACCTGATGGAGGTCTCGGCGGCCATATTGGCGGGCAGGGGGCTGGAGGTGGGGCGGACGAGCGTGGAGATCCGCCCCGGCGTCCACGTCCCCGAGATCGGGATATGGAGCGTGAAGAGTCCCCAGTTCTCCTGGGCGCAGGTAAGGGGGGCGTACCCGTTCCTGGGACCCGAGATGAGGAGCACCGGCGAGGTTGCCGCCATGGGCCTAAGCTTCCACGAGGCCCTCCTGAAGAGCTGGCTCGCGGCCACCCCGAACCGCGTGCCGGATCGCGAAGCCATAGCGCTCGTATACGGGGAGGGGTTGGAGGGGGCGCGGCTTGCC
>CAYFJD010000046.1:4036-8337 GCA_964343285.1 uncultured Nitrososphaerales archaeon | reverse complement strand
TGCGGCCATGGACAAGGGGATCCTCAGGGAGGCCCGCCGCAGGGGCCTCGCGACGTTGACGCTGCACGACGACGTGCCCGTGATCTCGGGCGCCGGCCCGCGGTAGGCGGCATCCCGGAATTCTACTGATGGGCCGGCGACGTGGAACTAGGAGGCGGGCTCCTCCGACGATCCCACGGCCCGCCCCGGCTCCCGCCGGGGTCCCCGCAAGGCCGTAACATAAATGCTTATAAAAGGCGAAGGCGCGCGTCCTCCAGCTTGTTTCAGCTAGTCGAGTTAGAGGACGTCGTGAGGATACCGCCTCACATGTTGGGGATGGACCTCAACAGGGCGGCGGCCGAGGAGCTGTCCAGGAAGTACAGCAGCACGGCGAACCCGGAGCTCGGATACATAATAAGGGTGACGGACGTGGAGGTGGACCCTGTCGGCAGGATAGTGCACGGGGACGGCGCGGTGTACCACAAAGTCAGGTTCAAGGCCCTGGTCTTCTACCCCAAGCTACAGGAGGTCGTGGAGGGGGAGGTCGTCGAGATAACGGACTTCGGGGCGTTCGTCAGGATAGGCCCCCTCGACGCGCTGCTCCACATATCGCAGGTGACGGACGACTACCTGACGGTGGACCTCAGGCAGGGGGCGATAGTGGGCAAGGGGACGGGGAGGGTCCTGAAGAGCGGGACGAGGGTCCGCGTCAGGATATCCGTGGTCAGCATGGGCAGGGGCATGAGGATGGACAAGATAGGCGTGACCAGCAGGCAGCCGTTCCTCGGCGCGCTCGAGTGGATAGAGGAGGAGATAAGGAAGGCGCGCCAGCCGGCGCAGGCGAAGCGTTAGGGTGGTGGGGGATGCCGAGGGAGATGGCCTGCCGCGTCTGCAGGGCGCTGACGACCGAGAAGGCCTGCCCGAACTGCGGATCCACGGATCTGACGGCCAACTGGAGCGGGCTCGTGGTCGTCCTCGACCCCTCGACCTCGGAGATCGCCAAGCTGATGGGGGTGACGAAGCCTGGGAGGTACGCTGTCGAGGTTCACTAGGTGGCCCCTCGTCATGGGGCCCGCCCTCGAGGAGGAGCTTAGGAGGCCGCTCGGCCCGGTCATGGACGAGCGCTCGGCCCTCTCGGCCCTCTCGTCCGGCCGCGCGGTCCTGGTTGGGGATAGGGTCTCCAGCTCCCTCTGCTCCTTGGGCCTCCGCCCCTGGGTACACGTAGTGGATATGAGGGAGAGGAGGTCCCCCTCCTCCTTTCCCCCCTGCCCCTTCGAAAGGTCGCTCTACGCCCAGAACCCGCCCGGGACGATAACGAGGCAGGCGGCGGAGGCGATCGAGGAGGCGATGTCCTGTTCCTCGCCCGCCCGCGTGCTCGTGGAGGGCGAGGAGGACCTGCTGGCTTTGGTCGCGATATACGTCGGCAACGGGGCCTTGGTGGCGTACGGGCAGCCCGGCCTCGGCATTGCCGTCGTGGACACCTCCGATCCCAGGGCTCGCGCCCTCGCGGAGAGGGCCCTGCTGTCGATGTCGTAGGCGGCGTCGGGTAGACGGGGCCCGCCGGATACCCTCGCGGACGATGCGGTCGCCACGGCCGCGGTCGAACCCCTCATCCGAACCCGCGGGCTCAAGCTTTTATAGCCCCGCGCCTTCCGGCCGAACCGTGGACTCGAGCGGCGCCTCCGAGGGAAGCCAGGCCATCCCGGAGTTCAAGCTCCTGAGCTCCCGCGAGAATAAGCTGTTGGGGAGGATGGAGCTGGAATACCTGTTCGTGGGCGCGTCGGGGAGGCTCACCAGGGCCGACGTGGCCAGGTTCGTCGCGGGACAGCTCTCGACGACCCCCGACCATGTCATCCCTTACAGAATGACGCCCATCACCGGCACCAGGGACGTGAGGGTCCTGGTCTACGTGTATCGCGACCTTGCCGAGGCCAGGAGGCAGCTCCCCGAGCACGTCTTCCTTAGGATGCTGGGGAAGGAGGAGAGGGCGAAGGCCCTGGAGGAGAAACGCAAGGCTAAGGCCGCCGAGAGGGCGAAGGCCGCGGGCAGCTCGAAGTGAGCCATGGGGCCTCGACCCGGGTTCATCCACCTCATCCCGAGGTCGGACTAGCCTAGCATCTCATCGGCCCCACGTCGGCGCGGCCGGGGTGAAATATTTCGGTTCCCGCACGGGGATCGGCAGGCCGCGCCGAATCAGCGCTCGTCCCTCGATAACCCTATATCGAAGGGGGTGGGACTGCGAAGCAACTTGTCCTCCTCCGGATCCGTCGGCGTTAATTTCAAGGTGCCCTTCATAGGGGTGGAGCCCGGGAGGAGGCTCGCCGCCATTTCGCTTAGGATAAAGGAACCCGCCCTTGCGGCGGCGGCCTCCGCCCTCTACTCCGCCGTGCTCGCGGCGGGCGTCAGGATCCTCGGGTTCTCCTGCTCCGCCAGCGGCGGCGAATACATCTGCGTCGGACTGGGCGACCACACCGATGCGTCGACATCGCCCGCCGACGTGGCCGCGGCGCTCGAGAAAGTCCCGGGCGTAGCCGACGTGAAGGTCCACGAGGGCCCCGTGGAGGGATTCGCCGCGGTGGGAGGGCTCGTCCTGGAGGCGGCGGAGGCTAGGGCCGTCCTCATGAGCGCGAGGGCCCTGGCGGGGCTCCTCCAAGGGCCCAGGGAGTACTTCGGGGAGGACGTGGGGGCGGCGTTCGTCTACTACGAGGGGTTCTTCACGGGCCGCGCGACGGGCGAATACCTATCCCGGTTCGGGCGCGAGGGGGCCCTCGCGATGCTCCCCAGGATATGGGAGGCGAGGGGGTACGGGACCCGGATCGAGATGCTCTCGGACCCCAACGGGGGACGCTACAGGTTCGAGGTGGGGCGCCTGATCGAGTGCGAGGTCCTCTCTAAGTACTTGAGGGGGCCGGCGAAGACCTCCCACTTCTTCCGGGGCATGATCGCGGGGGTGCTCTCCGTCGTGGAGGGAGGGGAGTGGGAGGTCGAGGAGGTCGAGTGCATAAACGAGGGATCCGATAGGTGCGCCTTCGATGCCAGGAGGAAGCGAGCCCGCCAGCCGGACGGGCGCGCGATATCATCTTGAACCGCCTCAGAGCAGCTCCAGGACCTCCTCGACGAGGGCCCTGTCCACCTCCTTGCCCTCCTTCGCCCTCTCCACCTGCCTTGCCGCGTTGTCCAGCGCTTCCTTCACGGCCTGGTTGAGCCCCCACCCCTCGCCGACGCCGACGAACGCGCCGTTGGGGCTGTCGATCCTAACCCTGCAGTGCGTGAGCCTCCTGCCCCTCTTCCTCTCCTTGTGCCTCTTCAGGTATATCGTTATGTGCGCCGGCCCCAGGAACCTGCCGTATTTCCTGACGAACCCCTCGACCATCGCATTCAGCTTCTCCCTGTCGAACTCCAGGTTCTCGAACTCCTCAGGGTCCTTCACCGAGAACTGGACGAGGACCTGCGGCCCCGCCTGCGCGGCGCGCAGGATGCTCCTCAGGATATCGGATCTGGTCAATATCCCCTTCAGCCTGCCCCCCTCATCCGTCACGACGACGGACGCCACGTCGCGGCTCATCATTAGCTCCACGGCCCTCCTCAGCTTGTCCTCGGGCTTGACCGACGCCACGTCGCGGCTCATCACGTCGGCCACGCGCCTCCTCAGGGGCCCCGATCCCCCCTCGGGGATCCCGGCGCGCGGCCTCAGCACCTTCTCTATCACGTCCCTTATTGTCAGCATCCCCACGACGCGGTCCCCGCGAAGAACGGGGAGCCTGGAGACCCCCTCCTTCCTCATCGTCGACAGCGCCTTGGCCACAGTGTCGTCCTCGGACACCGTGGCGGGATCTGGGGTCATCACGTCGGATACGCTCACGTCCCCGAACGCCGTCCTCGCGGCCTCCTCCATTATCGCGTCGCTCCCTATCACCCCCACGATCGCGTCGTCCGAGGCCACCGGCAGGTACCTCAGGTCGTTCTCCACCATCAGCCTCACGGCCCTGATCACGTCGTCCTCGGGCGATACCTTGGGGGCCCTCCTGTAGACGGACGCGACCTTCGTCGTGGCGGGATCCGCCAGCGTCCTGATCGCGTCCCTCTGCGTCAGCATCCCCAGATACCTCCCATCGGCGTCCAGTACCACCAGGGCGCCCAACTCCTCCAGCTTCTTCATGGCCCTGGAGAGCGGCTCATCGGCGCGTATGCTGCCGAATTCCCTGCTCATCAGGTCGCCTACCTTCAAGCTCTTGATGGCGTCCGCGGGGTCCATCGTGGAAGTTCCCGTGCGCGTTCTAAAAAGCGTTCGCCCGGGCGTCCGGCGGGCCGCTGCCAGCGGG
>CAYFJD010000046.1:0-3936 GCA_964343285.1 uncultured Nitrososphaerales archaeon | reverse complement strand
GCATGGTAAGGGGATCCGGATGGGCGCCTATGGGGAAGCGGATGGGGCTACGGCCCTCCTCTCCAGGAACTCCCTGTATCCCCCCTCCTTCATCTTCCTCGCGGAGTACTCGAGCGCCTTCAGGAGCGGGAGCTCCTTGCCCGCGAGGGCCTGGATCAGGGCCCCGCCGGCGGAGCTCACGTGGTCTATCCACTTGTTCAGGCCCAGCCTGTCCAGGGCCGTCGCCAGGTGGCCGCCGCTCACTATGGTCGTGCCGAAGGAGGCGGCGAGCGCGTGGAGGAGCTCCCTGGTCCCGACGTCGAATCCCTCCAGCTCGAACGCGCCCGGGGGTCCGCTCATGAAGACCGTCCCGCTGCTCCTTATTATCTTGGAGTACTCCCTTATGGTCCGGGACCCTATGTCCAGCGGCTGGGCGTCGGGCGGTATCTCCGAGATCGGCAGCTCCACGCGCTCCCCGTTCCTCTGGATCGCCAGGTCCTTGGGCAGCTCTATCACGGACGGGTACTTCTGGAGGAGCTCCTTAGCCTTCTGGACCGCCCAGTCGTCGACCTTCTCGATCTTGCCGTGATACTTACCCGCCGCCTTCAGGAACACGAGTGCCAGGACGCCGGTCACCAGGACCTTGTCGGACCTCCTGTTCTCGAGCAGCGCCTCCAGCGCCTCCAGCCTGTCCCTCACCTTGCTCCCGCCCAGGACGGCGGTGAAGGGCCCCTTCTGGACGAGCTCGAGCTTCTGGAGCTGCTTAAGCTCCTTCATGACGAGTATCCCGGCGGCGGTGGGGAGGTAATATGGGAACCCGATTATCGACGGATGGGCCCTGTGCGCCGTCGGGAACGCGTCCAGCACGAACCCGTCGAAGAGCCACCAGAGCCTCTGCACGACGAAGGTCTTCGCCGCCGCCTCCACGCTCGGGTACTGCTGAGTCTCCTCCGACATCAGCCTGAGGTTGTCGAGGAGCAACACGTCGCCGTCCTGCAGGCTCTCGGCCTGCTTCCTGGCCGCCGGGCCTATGACGTCGTCAACGAACATTACCTTCTTTCCCATGACGCTGGAGAGCACCTTGGCGTGCTCCTCGAGCGACACGAAGTCCTTCTCCCCAACCCTCCCCTGGTGGCTGCACACGACTACCTTGGACTTGCTCAACGCCCTGAGGGTGACTGCGGCCTCCTCCATCCTGGTCTTCTCGATCAGCTTCCCGGTGTTGGGGTCGACCGGCGTGTTTATGTCCACCCTCACGAGTATGCGCTTCCCCTCCGGCTCCAGGTCATCGAGCGTGAGGAATTCCAGCTCGCTGAGCCTGAAGCTGGATTTCATCTCCATCACGATCACCTCGTACAATAAACAATATTAAGGTTAACCGTCGGCGGCGTTATGAACTTAAGCCCGCCCGACCGCCGGCGGGCGTGCGCCGGCGCCCCATCTACTACGTCCTTTTGGCGGCGGGGCTCTCCTCGAGGTTCGGGGGGAACAAGCTCCTGGCGGACTTCTGCGGCCGCCCCCTCGTGCGGGCCTCCGCGGAGGTAGGCCTCGCGGCCGGCCTACCCTTGGCGGTGGTCACGGGGAACGACCGCGAGGCCGTGCTGCGCGCCCTCGAGGGGCTGGAGTTCTACGAGGTCGAGAACCGCGACTACCGCCGCGGCCTCTCGACGAGCATAAGGGCGGCGATCTCCTCCCTCGAGGAGGGGGCTGACGCCCTGGAGTTCTCGCCCGCGGACATGCCCCTGATACCCCCCGCCGTCCCGAGGCTGCTCGCGGAGGTGCGCGAGGATTCCTCGGCGCCCCTAGTCGCCCCCAGGCACCGCGGGGTGAGGGGCCACCCGGTCCTCCTGGGCAGGGAGCTCTACGGGGAGGCGCTCTCCTCGGTGTCGGGCGACCGCGGCCTATCCGAGTTCCTGGAGGCGAGGAGGCGCCTCCTCCTAGAGGTCGACGTGGACTCGCCGGGGGTGCTCCTGGACGTCGACACGCCGGAGGACCTGGAGCGGGCGAGGGCCGTGGGCTGCCCTAAGTCAGGCTTATAACGTCCCCCGCCCGCGCGGGGCCGTGTACCTGTGGACCATCTTGGACCCCTTCGAGCGCGCGCTCAGGTGGGCGCAGTCCGCGGCCTCCGGCAGGCCCTACAATTTCTCCTGGTTCAGGAACGGCCTCCTCGCGGCCTCGGGGTTGCCCGCCACGCGAAGGAGCGCCGAGTGGCTGGCGGGACAGGGGATAGCGTCGGTGCTCACGCTCACGGAGTGGATCCCCGGCCCCTTGCTCGAGGCGGGCTTCGTGGTGAAGCACGTACCAATGAGGAACGGGATGCCGGCGCCGCCCGCCAAGCTGGGCGAGGCCGTGGAGTTCCTGGTCGGGCAGCTGAGGTCCGGCCGTGCGACGCTCGTACACTGCCTCTCGGGCAGGGGGAGAACGGGCATGGTGCTGGCGGCCTACCTGGTCGCGGCCGAGGGGTACAGGGCGGCGGACGCGATAAGGGAGGTCTCGTCCCTCAGGCCCGGCTCCCTCAGGGACCGCAGGCAGGCCCTATCCGTCGTGGAGTTCGAGGCGTCGCTCGCCGGCCGCCGGGGATCGGGCCCTCGCCGGCGAGGTCGGACCTCCTTCTCCTCGCCTCCTCGGGGTGTTCCCTCGTGTGGAGTACCCTCTTGAAGAAATCCAGGTCCATGACTCTGCCGCCGTACGCCTCCACGCGGACCCTGGAACCCGGCCAGAGCTCGGCGGCCATCGCGGCCAGGTCCTCGGCCAGCCCCTCTTCCCCGTCCACCAGCACCTCCAACGCTCCCTCGCCGATCTCCCGATACTGGAACCCGCGCGCCCCTGCCCCCTCGGCCGCGCTCAGGAGGAGCTCCGCCGCCTCCCGGGGATCCGGGAGCCCCTCCAGGAGTATCCTGCGCGCCACGCGCCCCTCCTCGACGCCGCAGTTTTTATCCGGAGCGCCCGGCGGGATAGCGCAGCCTACAAACGAATATAAAACTCCTGGAATCGGAGGTGTGCGTGCTGGAATCCCCAATAAGGCGCGGGTTCGACCTGGAGAGGGCCGCGTCCGCCATAGAGGAGTTCATAGCCTCGAAGGTCAGGTCCGCTGGCGCCTCGGGAGTCGTGCTAGGTGTCAGCGGGGGAGTGGACTCGGCACTCGTCCTCGCGCTCTCCGTCCGCGCGCTCGGATCGGGCGGCGTCCTGGCGCTGATAATGCCGGACTCCAGGCTAACCCCTCCCGAGGACGTCTCGGACTCCAGGTCCCTCTGCGAGCTCTTCGGGGTCAGGCGCGTGGAGATAGACATAGCGCCTATACATCGCGCTTACCTGGAGCGCCTTCCGGCCTCGCAGCTCGCGGAGGGGAACCTGAGGGCCAGGATAAGGATGTCCCTCCTGTATTACTACGCCAACCTGGAGAACAGGTTGGTGGCCGGAACGGGTGATAGGAGCGAGTACCTGTTGGGCTACTTCACTAAGTACGGCGATGGGGGCGTCGACATAGCGCCGATCCTGGGTCTCTACAAGACCGAGGTGAGGGCGCTGGCGGCGCACCTGGGGGTGCCCGAGCGCGTCGCGCGCAAGCCGAGCAGCCCCAGGCTCTGGCCGGGGCAGACCGCCGAGGGGGAGCTAGGATTCTCTTACGAGGAGGCGGACGCCGTGCTGCACAGGATATTCGACCTGGGGGAGCCGGTGGAGAAGGTGAGGGAGTCGAACCCCAGGCTCGTGGACGCGGTGATGGAGTGGCACAGGAGGACGGAGCACAAGAGGGCGCCGGTCGAGTCGCCGGCGCTACCTTTATAAATCCTGGTTGGAATATCAGCAACGTGCCCCGGAAGGTAGATGCTGATAGGGAAAAGGCTCTGCTCAGGGCGCTGACCGCGATGGGGCCCAGGAACCTGGCGGCGGTGGCGCGCTCCCTCGGGATGCCGGAGGAGACCGTGAGGTACAAGCTCAGGAAGTTCTACGAGCGGG
>CAYFJD010000045.1:0-8497 GCA_964343285.1 uncultured Nitrososphaerales archaeon | reverse complement strand
TTTTTCAAGCAGAAGACGGCATACGAGATCATGCCTAGTCTCGTGGGCTCGGTCAGGTACGACCAGCTCACGAGGATAATGACGATAGAGTACGAGGGGTCCGCAAGGATGCCCCCCACCCCGTGGTTCCTCGCCTTCCTGGGCTATCTGAGGAGCAGGGGAATAGAGCCCTCCGTGGTCCACAGCTCGACCGGGAGCGGCGTGTCCGTGCTCCAGCTCAAGTTCCGCCACCAGCTCGTGGACGGCGCCCGCCAGTAGGCGTCACAGGAAGAAGAGGACGGCGCAGGCGGCCAGGGGTATCGTGAGGCCCGGCAGGGGGCCCCCGAGCCTGCGCAGCAACAGGAGCGTTGCGGCGGCCCCCCCGGCTATAGCGAGAACCCCGGCGGCGGCCCACGGGGGGCCCCTGTAGATCTCGAGCGAGGAGGCGGCAAAGGTGTAGAACGCGACGTCGCCGAGGCCGACCCTGACGTCGCCGAGGTCCACCATCAACAGGTCCATGTCCTGGGGTATCGACCTGAGGGGCCCGCGCGCCACAGCCAGCGCGTCGTAGGCGGCGAAGGCCAGCAGGACGTACGGGGTCCAGCTGTAGGGCACGAAGACGGCCATCATCATCCCGGCGAGGAGGCCCGCCGCCGTGTAGGAGGCGCGCCTCGTGGAGGGGCGGCGGAGGCCCGCCGCCACCCCGGCGGAGGCCGCGGCGGAGGCAGGGAGGGCGGCGGAGGCAGGGCACGAGGAATAGCTGCAGAGGACGAGCGCCGCGAAGAACGCCAGGGCGGCCGTGTACGCGTCGAGGAACGCGCGGAGGGATCTGTAATGCCTGACCACGTAGTAGGCCGCCAGGGCGGAGGCGGCCAGGGCGAAGGCCAGGTAGAGCGGGAGGTAGGACGTGCCGACCGCCTCCTGCGGGGCCAGGTAGGCGCGGTCGACCGCGCTGGACAGCGCCGCCCCCGCGCCCGCCACCCCGGCCAGGTAGGCCACCTGGAGGGACAGCTCAGGAAGCCCCGCGGACCTCAAACTCCTGCCCGGCGGTGGGCGTCTCCACCTTAAGGCCCTTGCCCCTGAGCTCCTCCGCGAGCTTCAGCATCGGCTCCTCGTCCCCGTGGACCAGTATTATCAGCGGGTCCCCCCTGATATCCTCGGCGAAGAACCTCAGGAGATCGTCCCTGCCTGAGTGGGAGGAGAGGTCGAAGCGCCTGACCTCAGCCCTGACCCTCTTCCTGGTGCCCTCCTCCGGGATCTCGAGCTCCCCCTTCTCCAGCAGCTTCCTCCCGGGGGTCTCGGCCGCCTGGTAGGCCACTATGGCTATGCCGTTGCGATCCCCCTCGCTCACCCTCTTGCTGTAGAAGACCGCGGCCCCTCCCACCAACATCCCCGCCGGGGATATTATGACCCCAGGCTCCTCCACCACCCTCTTCCTCATGCCCCAGGAGTTCACGTACTCGACGGAGTCCAGGGCGTCCTCGAGCGCATCGGGATCCCTCAGGTACTCCGGGAACGACAGCAGCGTCTCGTTGACCTTGAGGGCCATCCCGTCCATGTAGACCCTGTACGGGAAGCGGTGGCGCCTGAATATCATCGCGACCTCCTGGGCCCTGCCGACGGCGAACGCCGGTATCAGGAGCGTGCCCCTCCTCTCCACGACCTCCTTCGCGTAATCGACCAGCGCCCTCTCCTCCTCGTCCCTCGGCGGATGCTGGGTCTGCGCGTACGTGGACTCGGCCACGACGACGTCGACCTCGGGGAGGGGCCCGCCGTAGCCCCTCAGGAGCTCCGTGTCCACGCGGTTCATGTCGCCCGTGTAGAGGACCCTGCGGGACCCCTCGACGTATATCATGGCGCTGCCCGGCACGTGCCCCGCGTCCAGCGCGCGGAAGGAGAGCTCGCCGACCCTCACCTCCTCCCCGTAGTCCACGCGCCTCGCGCGCTCCGCGAACTTGGAGACCTCGTAGTCGGTGAAGGGCGACGCCTCGCCCGTCACCTTCACGAAGTCGTGGAGGAGGAGCTCGGAGAGGGCCACGGTCGGGGGCGTGGCGTACGTCTCGGGCGACATCCCCGGGTTGACCTCGAAAAGGGGAGCGGCCCCGCTGTGGTCCAGGTGGGCGTGGGTTATCACCAGCGCGTCCACGTCCCTCGGCCTCACGTGAATCGGGAACTCCGGCTCCCTCCTCCTGCCGGTGCCCACCAGGACGCCGTAGTCCAGGAGGATCCTCGTCCCGTCGTCCTCGACGAGGATCGCGGACCTGCCGACCTCCCTGGCGGCCCCGAGCACCCTTATCCTCATTCCGCACATCTCCACAAACCTTTTAGCCGGCCCATTCCCCCCGCTCTATAAAGATTTTTGGGTGAATTTCATGATCGAGGTGCTGCCGAGGGGGAAGTCGTTCGCCGGGAAGGTGCTGGTGGCGGGATTCCACGGCATAGGGGCCACGGGATACTACGCCGTGAGATACATGATAGAATCGCTGGGCGCCAGGAGGGTCGCGTACGTGGACTCGGACCACATAGCGCCCATATCCACGTCGCGCGGCGGGAGGATAGTGACCCCGGTGGAGCTGTACGAGGCCGGGGAGCTCGTCCTCCTGAGGACGGAGTTCCCGGTCCAGAGGGACAGGGAGCTCGCGTTCTACAGGGAGCTCGCGGCCTGGGTGGCCTCGGCCGGGTTCTCGGAGGCGGCCCTCATAGGGGGGCTCGACTCGACGCTCAGGAGGGACGAGACCGACTACAGGGTCGTCTTCACGTCCGCGTTCGAGCCGAGGGGGATCCTGAGGTCCTCCAAGACGCTCGAGGACGAGCTCATAATAGTCGGGCCCGTGGCGGTGCTCCTCAACAACTTCGAGATATACGGGTTCCCGGCCTTCTCCGTCCTGGCGTACGCGAGCACCGAGAGGGTGGATCCGAGGGCCGCGGCGAACGCGGTCAGGGTGCTGAGCGAGGTCTACGGCCTCAACGTGGACACGGAGCCTCTGATGGAGTACGCGGAGAAGATAGAGAGCCAGGTGAAGCTGGAGGTCCAGAGCCTGAGGCCGAGGGACGAGTCCATCTACACCTGACCAACCTCCACGGACACCCCGAGCCGGGCGAGGCGCGACGCCAGGAGCCCGGCCATCTCCCTGGCCAGCTCCGAGCCGTCGTGCGTTATCCTGACGGACTTGACGCCCCACCCGGAGATCAGCTCCGCCGAGGCGTCCGCCGTGTCCTCCAGGACGCCGCGATCGACCGAGGCGGGGTCCGGCCTCGCGCTCTGGGAGAACGGGTAGACGTCCGAGAGCCCGGGGGGGACCACGCCGAGGAACGGGACGACGAAGTAGAGGTCCTCGGCGGCGCCCGCGGCGGCCCTCGGGTCCACGGACTGCACGACGCGGAGCTCTATCGAGCCGCCGCGTGGCGCCACGCGGCGCACGCGCGCGGCGGCGGACCTCACCTCGGGCCTGTGGACGTCCTCGCGCCCGAAGAGGAAGGCGGCGCGCCTCTTGAAGAGGCGCGTGAACTCCGCGAAGTCCCCGGAGGCCTCGACCATCAGGGACCTGACCCCGTACAGGCTCGGGTGGCACTGGGTCTTCTGCATCAGGTACTCCCAGAGCCTCCCCTCGCGGAGGGCCTGCCTGACGTCCAGGAGCTCCTCGCGGAGGACGTAGAGGTTGTGCCTGGCCAGAAGCCCCACCACCTCCTCCCTCGGCATCTCGAGGAGCTCCCGGGGCGTGCGGCGGGAGCACACGGGACAGCTGCAGGGGAGCTCCTCCAGCTCCTCGAGGACGCGGACCCCGCAGCGGGTCATGTAGCGGAGCTCGCGCGCGAAGAGCGCGTAGGACGCGGAGTCGAACGTGTCGGCGCCGAACGCCACGGCCAGCGCCATCGTGAGCGGATGGCCGGCGCCGAAGAGGTGGACCGGCTTCTCCGGGGGGAGGTTCCTCTTCGCCGTCAGGAGGAGCCTCGCGAGGTCGACGAAGCGGTAGGAGTTCATGAGCTCCACCGGGCTCCCGACGGAGTACATGTCGTAGGGGAGGGCCGCCGACTCCCTGGCGGATAGCTCCACGAGGTCCAGGTGGAGTCCCCCCTGTATCGGGAGGGCCCAGGCCATCCTGCCGCGGGTGCGCTCGACGACCGGGAGGGTCTCCCTGGCGGCCCTGAGCGTCTCCTCGACGGTCCTGATCGCGGCCTCGCGCCCCGCGGATATCCCGGTGGGCTTGTCCAGCACCACGGCTATGTCGCTCCCCATCTCCACCTGGTACTCCGCGATCGTGAGGGGGTCCACGTCTATGTCCCCGTACTCCAGGACTTGGTAGCCGCCGGAGTCCGTCATCAGGACTCCGTCGTAGTTGACGACCCCGTGTATCCCGCCCCTCTCGGATATCCCGCGGCCGTACCTCTTGTACGAGATGTAGCTGTTCGTTATCGCGGCGCCGAAGCCCATCGAGAGGAGCTCCGGCCCCGGCACCACCTGTCGAACCGGGTGTATGACGGGGAGGAAGGCCGGGGTCTCCACGCTCCTCCCTCCCACCGAGAGCCTCCCGATCCTCCCCAGCAGGTCAGTCTCACTTATCCGGAAGCTCATGCCTGGGATCCCTGTTGGGACTTCTCCCTCATCTCCTTAACGTAGTCCTCGTATATCTTCCTCACCTTGTCGGCCGCTATGCCGGAGCCCTCCACGACGCCGGCGCTCGTCACCTTGATCCTGTTCATCACGAATATCGCGCCGATGTCCTCCCTCAGCGTCACGTTGCCCGGGAACGCCTTCGACAGGCGCTCCGCCAGCTCCTTGAGGTCGAAGACCTTCTCGACCAGGCGTATGTCCTTGATCGAGGACCCGTTGACCAGGAGTTTGTGCACGCCCGGCAGCTCCTGGGGCTTCTCGAGGACGACGTCCAGCCCCTCCGATATCGCCAGCAGGTTCCCGCTGTACACCCTGCCGTCGTTCAGCTCCACCTCCACCTTCTTCCCCACCAACGTGGAGAGCTCCTCCGAAAACCTCCTGGCGGCTACGGACAAACCGTCATCTGCTTCTCGGGCTCCCTTTTAGCTTCTCCGGTCGGGTAAGGGCTTCGCAAGGGTAGGGCGCGAGCCGCCGTGCGGACGCCTTCCACGTCCCCGCGGATCTCTATCCGACCGGCATCCGCGTCGTCGCGCAACGGGGGGCACGCCCTCCGCGTGGAGGGATGGGCCCGTCCGGCCGACCTTTCGGCTGAGGTCGGCCGGCAGGCCCGGGAAGCAGATGGACCTCAGGTGTCCCACGCGCTCGCAGACGTCCAACCAGTCCAGCCTGAGGATCGATGCGCGGCGCGACCCGGAGAGAACCTCCGCGATCTCCGACGCTATTGACCCGGGATCCCTGAGCGTGGCGTCGACCTCGTGCACGAGGCCCTCGCCGTAGGCGCGGAGCGCCTCGTCCAGCGTCACGCCCAGGGCCTCCGCCAGCAGGTTGTCCCTCATCTTGTCGACGGGGTAGCCGCGCTCCACGTACCTGGGGTAGAGGACCTCGGGGGAGGCGCGGAGGACCACGACGAGGGAGGCGCGGGACCTCGGCAGGACGGAGGGCACGAGGACCCCCGAGAGCACGCAGAGCCCAGGGGGCGGACCGGCCTCGAGGAGGCGCCTCAGGGAGTCCACGTCCACTACGTACTCCGAGCTCGAGCCGTCGTACCCGAGGACCGCCCCGGCCCCCAGGGCAAGCTCCAGGACCGTCGAGTGCCCACACCCCAGGATACCGGCGAGGGCGGCGCCGACCGTCTTCTTCCCCACGGCCGGCGCGCCCGCTATCCCCACTATGGAGCCCCGCGCCAAGCTCGCCTCACCAGCGCGGAGTCGAGCGCGGACATCTCGGCCCGGGAGAGCCTCACGTCGACCGCCGCTGCCGCCTCCTCCACGTGCCGCCTCCCCTTGACCCCCGGTATGGGGACCACGCGGTCGCCCCTGGCCAGCAGCCACGCGAGGGCAACTTGGGCCGGCGTGATGCCCCTGGCGGAGGCTACGGAGCGCACCGCGTCCAGGAGCCTCGACAGGCGACCCCTGGAGCGCCACCGGAGGAGGGCGTTGAGCCTCCCCACCAGGTGGTGCCCCCACTCGCCGCGCGCCAATATACCCTGGGCGAGCGGGCTGTACGCGATCAGCGTTATCCCCTCCCTCTCCATGTAGGGGAGGAGGTCCCTCTCGGGCCCCCTGTCCACGAGGTTGTACCTGACCTGGTTGGAGGCGACGTCCGCGGCGGAGAGGTTGCGCCTGGCCCTCACCAGGTCCCTCAGGGCGAAGTTGCTCACTCCTATCGCCTCTATCCTGCCGGACCTCAGCAGGTGCTCCATGGCCGACATGTACGTGCGCATCGGGACGAGCGGGTTCGGCCAGTGGATTTGGCACAGCTCGACGCTCGACACCCCCAGCCTCCTCAGGCTGGACTCGCAGGCCTTGATGATCCCGTCGCGCGTCAGGCGGTGGGGGCCCACCTTGGTCGCCAACACGAACTTCTCCCTCCTCCCCCTCAGGAGCTCCCCGATTATCTCCTCCGAGCGCCCCCGGCCGTACACCTCGGCCGTGTCTACGAAGTTGACCCCGAGCTCCTCGGCGGCGTCCACCGCGGCCCTCAGGTCCTCCAACCCGTACCCTTTGTCCCAGCCCCACTCGCCCGACCCCCACTGCCAGGTGCCGATTCCGACCGCCGAGACGCGTATCCCAGTCCTGCCGAGCTCCCGGTACTCCACGCGGCGACGTGCGCGCCCTTCGCCTTATAGCTAATTCCGCTTTCCCCTTATATTGGACGGATGGGCTCGCCCCTCCGCGTGGCTGCTGCGGCCGGCATGCGCCTCAACCCCCCATCGCGTCCGGGCCCACCGGGCCGTGGAGCCGGGCGGAATCCATCCACGGTTGGGGCGTCGCCCGGTCGTCCCCGGCGCGCGATCAATAACGGCCAACCTGCTTACCGCCCCGTCCGGCCCCTCGCGTAGGTCGAGAACAGCAACGAGCCCGCCAGCGTCGTGAGGACGACCATCAGCACGACGGACGTGTACATCGCGCTGTCGATTATCCCCGCGGAGAGCCCTGCCAGGGCTATCGCGAGCCCCATCTCGCCCCTGGGCAGCATGCCGAGGGAGGCCGCGATCGATCCCGCGCGGCTCCTGGTCGCGCCGTAGGCGAAGGGCAGCACCCCCGCGAACTTGAGCGCGAGGGCCAGGGCGGTGATGTACAGCGCCATTACGAGCGAGTACGCGGTGGACGCGCGCAGGTCCACCTCCGCCCCGGCTATCACGAAGAAGAGCGGCCCGAAGAGGGACGAGAGCCCAACCGCCAGGCGCTTGAAGCTGGAGGAGAGCCTGCTCGAGGACAGCGCCACGCCCGCTACGTACGCGGCTATTATCGGGGAGAAGCCCAGCGCAACCATCGCGGCGACCAGGCCGAAGAGCGAGAGGAGGGCGAAGGGGAACGCGTAGCGCTCGCCCAGCGCGTTCGCCACCCTGGGGAGCAACAGTATGGAGGTCGCCGATATCAGCGCCCACGCGAATACGTAGTAGATCACGACGAGCGCCACCTCGGAGGGCTCGGAGCCCCCGGCGGCCGACGCCATCGCCGCAGACAGTATTATCAGGGACACGACGTCGTCCACGGCCCCAGCGGTGAGGAGGAAGTCCAGGGCGCGGCCGGAGAATCCGACCTCCGACGCCACCGCGGACGCCACCGCGAGGCTCGTGGCGGCCGACGCCGCGCCCAGCAGGAGGGCGGCCGACGGCCCGACGCAGGCCCAGAAGGCGGCCGCGACGCCCAGGAAGGGGAGGAGGGCCCCGAATATCGCGCCCATGAAGCCCCAGGGCCCGGCCCTCCTCAGCCCCGAGAGCCCCTGCTCCAGGCCCGACGCGAACACCAACAATATGACCGAGAACTGGGCGAAGAGCTGGACGTAGTTGTTGAGCGATATCAGGTTCACGCCGAGGAGGGAGTTTATCGCGGGGCCGAAGGCGTAGGGCCCCAGCGCCATCCCCACCAACAGCTCCCCCACGACCGCCGGTATCCCGAACCTCGCCACCGCGCCCCTGGAGGCCTCCGCGGCGAACAGCAGCACGGATATCTCGAGCAACGCCAGGTAGATCTCCCCCACCTGCAACGGCGCGGGACCCCCCGACGTCGAATTAAGCTTGATGCGCGCCGGCCCACGACCTGAGGAAGCTGAGGACCTCCGACCGCGGGTCGTCCGAGCTGGGGACGTAGACCAGCATCAGGACGTCCGCCCTCACGGACTCGAAGTACCTGAGGCGGGAGAGCGCCTCCTCGACGGACGCCGCGGCGATGAGGCCGGGCACGCGCCTCACGGCGTCCTCGGGGACCATGGAGGCGGCCCTCGCGAACCCGTACTTCGCGTAGTTCTCCCTGAGCTCCTCCAGCGCCTCCCCCGCGCCCATCCTGGCGAACATGTCGCGGTAGTAGTCGGCCAGCCCGTAGAAGGCGAAGGCGGTCCTGATGGCGGCCAGCGCCCTCCCGTAGTCCTCGTTCACCGACACCCTGACGATGTCCACCACCT
>CAYFJD010000044.1:0-8576 GCA_964343285.1 uncultured Nitrososphaerales archaeon | reverse complement strand
CTGGAGTTGGCGCTCTCTATGCTGCAAACGGCGACCCTCTCGAATAACTACGGGTTGGGGTTGTTGGCGGCCGGCCTGGCCTTCGGCCTCGCGGCCATCGGGGCCGGCATCGCCATGGCCAGGATAGGATCCTCGGGCCTCGCCGCCACCGCGGAGAAGCCCGAGCTGAGGACGTGGAGCATAGTGATACTGGCGTTCGGAGAGACGATAGCGATATACGGCATCGCTATAGCTATACTGCTGCTCGGCCACCTCCCCAGCTAGAGGTAATTTCTTTTCACCAAATTCGCGGTGATTTTGTACGCCAACAACATCAGGAGGAAGAGCGCGACTATGGAGGCGCCTAGCGCTATCAGGTCCGCGAGGACTTCGCCGAGGGGGCCGGATAGGCATTTGTAGATGGTGAGGAATACGCCCAGACTCGCTCCCCCCACGAGCGAGGCGAGCGCCAGCGCGTAGAGGTGCCGCACGAGGCGGCGACCCTTCAACCCCAATCGCTCCGCTTTCCTTATAATATATTATAAGGGATCTCGTCCCATCGCTTCCGGTTCTCCTCGTATTCCTCGGACGTGAACTTGAATATCATGAGGAAGGGGACGCCGTCGATTACCCTTACGGCCTGGGGATGGGCCAGCCCCCTCTTCAGGACCTCGCCCACTATTTCGCTGCCCACCAAGTTCACTATGGCGGCCTCCTCTATCACCTTGAGCGCGCCGTCGAGCGTCATCTCCTCGCCGGAGAAGTACTCCGGCGTTATTTCGACCGACAGCTCGCCCTCCGAGAGGCGCCTGCCTAGGAGCCCCTCGTCGCACACGTTGACCATCAATAGATCCCTGTAGACTATCTTCCTGACCGAGAAGCGGCCGGTGGAGCCCTGCAGCTATTTCACCTCGCGGACTGGGCTCTTGGCCCCGCACGCCTCGCACACGAGGAACGTTACCTTGTGCTCCTTCACGAGCTTCGTGTCCGGGCTGCCGCAGACGGGGCATACGACGTACTCCTTGAAGTAGCGCTGGACGACCCTCTCGAGGGACTCCCTGTCCTTCCTGCCCAGCAGGATCAACCTGAGGTCCTGATCCAGGTTCGCCGAGGTCGCTAGCTCCCTGCCCATGAAGATCGCTATCTTCTGGGGATCCCTGTTCATCACCTCGGCCACCTGGCGGAAGTTCCTTACGATGGTCCTGTTTCCCACCCACACGACGTCCAAGGAGGGGAGCTCCAGCCTGCTGGCCCTGCCGGGGCCCTCGCTCCTCAGGTGATCCTTTATCCTTTCCAGGAGCGCCACGAAGTCGTCCATCGACTCTAGGCGTCCACGTGCCTATATTTAAGCAGAGGACTCATAGCGCGTAGAAATCGAAGGGCAAATCGAACCTGGCGGGGAGCGTCGGCCCGAGGTCGAGCGTGGGCACGGGGCCGCGTCCGCTCAGGGCGCTGTAGATCGGGTCCTCGTGGCGCAGGTCCCTCCTCATGATCACGTAGTTGATCCCGTCGACGGCGCTGGGGATCGCGTCGACGCCCGTGCCGAGCGCGCTCGCCAGCGCCGCGGCCGCCACCAGCTCGGCGGAGGGCGAGGGGTCCACGACGACCGACGGCGCCTCCTCGAGCGCGCTCGCCAGCGCCGCCTCCTTCGCGCCCCCGAAGCCCCCTACCACGAGGACGTAATTGCCGCCGTCCTCCAGGAACTCCGAGAGCGGTGGGCTCCAGCGCCTCCTCAGGAAATCCGAGAGGACTGCCGATATGCGGTCGATCATCTCCCCATCGCCATCCGGGCTCTCCACGTCCACGAGGGCCCCGTCCACCTCGGGCGAGTTCGCCATGAGCCCCACGTTGAACCTGAAGAGCCTCTCCAGGCGTTTCTCGTTGGGGAACGGGGGGATCATGAACACGATCGTGGAGGGGCGCGGGTCCCACATCTCCAGGAGCAGGCGCGCGGCCCTCACGCTCCTGTCGGAGTATCCGTCCACAAGGAGGACGGCCTCGTCGCACCCGGGGAGCCCCGATATAACCGCGCCCATTGCCTCCAGGAGCTCCTCCGCCCGGGCGTTGGGCTCCACGCTCACCTTGCCCGCGGCCAGCCCGGTGGAGGACGCGCGCCTGGCCAACCCGTCGAGGATCGACGAAGCGCGCGGTCCCACGGCGAGGGCGCAGTAGGTCAATTTGCTCAAGTAAGGTCGGGGGAACCGCGTATTAAATGGTGAAGGTAAATGGGCCATGACGCGCCGGAATCGATAGTTGACAAATTGAACCATATTATTTGTGGGCATCGCAACATTATATCCTATGGTGGGCGAATTTTCGCACGATGTTGACCATCCTCGCCGCATTAATGATAAACATTAATTCGCTCATCGACCCCGGACGAAGGGGGACATGCGGTACTACTTGGAGACGTACGGTTGCGCCGCGAACCAGGCGGACAGCGAGATAATGTCCGGGCTGCTGGAGGAGGCCGGCTACGGCCGCGCCGCTCAACCCGAGGGCTCGGACGTTATAATATTGAACACGTGCGGCGTGAAGTCCCCGACGGAGAACAAGATAGTGAGCCGCCTAGAGGAGCTCGCCGGGCTCGGGAAGCCGATCGTCGTCGCCGGCTGCCTGACGCTCATAAATTGGAGGAGGCTCGAGCGTGCTGCCGACTTCGGCGCGGCCCTGACGCCGCGCAGCGTCCACAGGGTGCTCGAGGCGGTCGAGGCCGCGCTCAGGGATCCCCGCGGCAGGGTCCTGCTCGACTCCGTCGAGCCGCCGGACAAGCCCTCCCTCACGCGCCCGCCCCGGGGGAGCGTCGTAGGGACAATAGAGGTGGAGGACGGGTGCACGTTTTCCTGCAGCTTCTGCGCCACGAGGTTCGCCAGGGGGGTGACGCGCAGCTACGACGTCGCATCCATAATCGAGGCCGCCCGCTCGATGGCCGCCTCCGGGGTCATGGAGCTGCGCCTGACGGGGCAGGACGTCGCCTCCTACCGCGCGGACGGGGTGGACCTGCCGGGCCTCGTCGAGCGGCTGGCGCGCAGGATCCCCCGGGATCGCCGCATCAGGATAGGCATGATGACGCCGGTCCTCGCCAGGAAGGTGTTGGACGGCCTGCTCAGGGTGTACGGCATGGAGCAGGTCTACAAGTTCGCCCACATACCTGTCCAGAGCGGCAGCGAGAAGGTCCTCCGTCTCATGAGGCGCGGCCACGCCCCGGAGCTCTTCCGGGAGCTCGTCTCCCGCCTGCGCTCGGCGGTGCCGCTGCTGACGCTGGAGACGGACGTGATCGTTGGGCATCCCGGGGAGGAGGAAGAGGACTTCGAGTCCACGCTGGAGCTGTTGCGCTCCACGTCCCCCGACGTGATCAACCTGTCGAAGTACAGCAACAGGCCGGGAACCGACTCCAGCAGGATGAGGCAGGTCCCGAGCGACGTGGTGGCCGAGAGGAGCAGGCTCGCGTACAGGGAGGCCATGCGCCTGATGGAGGCGCGCAACTCCCTTTGGGTGGGGTGGAGGGGGAGGGCGCTGGTCACGGAGCCCGGCACGAAGCCCGGGACCATGATGGCCAGGAACGACTGGTACAAGCCCATAGTCGTGGAGGGCGGCCCGGAGCTGTTGGGGAGGTGGATAGAGGTCAGGGTGACCGGGCACACGCCGGTGCACTTAAAGGGGGAGGTAATCTCCGAGCGCGCGTTTGAGGTCGAGGGGTGGAACCGAGAGGACGGCCTTCTTCGCCAGGTTCCTGCTCCCCGAGGCGCGCGGCGCCTGGGTGGAGGACGCGGCGCTGCTGGTCGAGGACGGGGTGGTCGTGTACGCCGGCCCCAGGGAGGGGGCCGATACATCGGGGTTCGACGTCGTGGACCTGGGGAACGTCGCCGTGATACCGGGCTTCGTCAACGCGCACGCCCACTTGGCCATGTCCCTGCTCAGGGGCTACGGCGACGGCCTCCCCCTCCACGACTGGCTCCAGCGCGTGTGGGAGGTGGAGGCGAGGATGGACGAGGAGGTGATATACTACGGGGACCTGCTGGGGCTGGCGGAGCAGGTCAGGTCCGGGATCACGTCGTTCGTGGACTTCTACAACGTCGAGCCCATGCTGAGGGCGCTGCGCGACTCCGGCCTGAGGTCCAGGGCGGTCCTGACCCTGGCCTTCATGGACAGGGTCGAGTACATGGCGGAGGAGAGCTGGAGGCGCCTGAGGAGGATAGACGAGTACGTCTCCATGGTCAGGGAGTGGGGCGGCGGGAGGCTGCACCTCGCCCTGGGGCCCCACGCCCCCTACAGCTGCAGCAGGGAGTTGCTCGAGGAGCTGGCGGGCGCCTCGGCGAGGCTCGGGTTGCGCGTGCACACGCACCTCTCCGAGACGAAGGAGGACGTGGCCAAGGTGAAGGAGGAGTTCGGGATGACCCCCGTCGCCTACCTGGAGTCCCTCGGGCTGCTCAACGAGCGCCTCATCGCTGCGCACGGGGTCCACCTGACGGACGAGGAGATATCGCTGATGGGCAGGAGGGGCGCCAGCGTCGTGCACTGCCCCAGGTCCAACTCCCGCCTGGGGGCCGGGGTGGCCAGGGTGAGGGAGATGGTGGAGGCCGGCGTCAACGTGGCCCTCGGGACGGACGGGCCGGCCAGCAGCGATTCCCTGGACGCCTTCGAGGAGATGAGGCTCATGGTCTACCTCCAGAGGGCGCGCGCGGGGGATCCGTCCGCCGTCGGCGCGGCGGACGCACTCCACGCGATGACGCTCGGATCGGCCAGGGCGGCGGGGCTCCCGGACGTTGGCGCCCTGAGGCCCGGCTTCAGGGCGGACTTCGTGGCGCTCGACCTGGGATCCATAAACATGAGGCCCGCCTGGAACCTGACAACGAACATCGTTATGTCGGCCGGCCCGGCGAACGTCAGGCACGTGTACGTGGAGGGGAGGCCGGCGCTGGAGGACGGGCGCCTGCTGCTGCCCGGTGTTGAGGAGGCGCTGGACAGGGCCGACGAGTTCCGCGGCATGTTCAGCGCCCCCGGGGGTCAGCGCCAGGATTCCAGGTAGCGCCTCTGCTCCTCCGTCAGCGAGTCCAGGTTTATGCCCTCGACCCTGAGCTTCCTCCTGGCAACCTCCTCGTCCAGCTCCCTCGGCAGGTTGTAGACGCGCCTCTCGAGCTTGCCCCTGTTCCTCACCAAGTAGAGGACCGAGAGCAGCTGGGTGGCGAAGCTCATGTCCATGACCTCTATCGGGTGCCCGTCCGCCGCCACCAGGTTGACCAACCTGCCCTCCCCCAACAGGTAGAGGCGGCGCCCGTCCGGCATCGTGAACTCCCTCACGTTGGGCCTGACCTCCTCCTCCGATGCCGCCATGGACCTCAGGGCCTTGACGTCTATCTCGACGTCGAAGTGCCCCGCGTTAGCCAGTATGGCCCCGTCCTTCATCACCTCGAAGTGGCGATCCGTCAGGACCTTTATGTTGCCGGTGCACGTGATGAATATGTCGCCCACCTTGGCCGCCTCCATCGAGCTCATGACCTCGTAGCCGTCCATGTACGCCTCCAGGGCCTTGAACGGGTCGACCTCCACCACCGCGACGCGGGCCCCCAGCCCGCGGAACCTCTCGGCGACGCCCTTGCCCACCCATCCATATCCGAGGACGACCACGCGCTTGCCGCCCACCTGGACGTTGGTCGACCTCAGCACGCCGTCGACGACGCTCTGGCCGCTCCCGAAGCGGTTGTCGTAGAGGTGCTTGCTCATGGCGTCGTTGACCGCTATTACGGGGAAGCGCAGCACGCCCTCCCTCTCCATGGCGCGGAAGCGCAGCACGCCCGTGGTGGTCTCCTCGGTGGCGCCCCACACGCGGTCGGCCACCCCCATCGCGTGTGCCATGACCGATAGATCCGCGCCGTCATCTATTAGGACCTGGGGCCCGTCCGCGAGGACGCGCCTGTGGTTCTCCTCGTACTCGGACTCCGTCTCCCCCCTCCAGGCGTAGACCCTGTGCACTACCTGGGAGAGCGCGGCGGCCACGTCGTCCTGTGTGCTCAGCGGATTCGAGGAGGTGATCGAGACGCGGGCGCCAAGCCTCTCCAGGCTCATCGCGAGCACGGCGGTCTTGGCCTCCAGGTGGAGGCTGATCCCGACGGCCACGCCCTCCAGGGGCCTCTCGGCCTCCATCTCGGATACCAGCGAGGAAAGGACGCGCATGCGCCCCATCGCCCACTCGATCTTCCTGCGCCCCGAGGGGGCCAGGCCGACGTCCCTGACCAGGCTCACGGCCGGCCATTGGGGACGCCCATTAAAAAGTGAGGCGAGCCGGGGCTCCCTTTATCAGCCGGCTCCCCCTTCGGGAGGGCGATGGAGCTGGCGGTGATCCCCGGGGACGTCCTCCGGGGGATCGACGTAGGAATCATAGTGCGCTCCGTCGAGGAGGGATTCCTGAGGGGGGATGCGCGCGCCGAGCCGCGGATCATAGCCGACATGGGCAGGGGCTCCGCGCTGGTGATGGCGGCGCGCGACCCCTCCTACCTCGCGGTCAAGTACATAGGGGTGTACCCGGGCAACGCCGCGCTCGGCCTGCCCACCGCCAACTCCGCGGTCCTCCTGGCCGAGAGCTCGACGGGGATGCCGGTGGCGCTCATCGACGGCTCCACCCTGACCGCCTACAGGACCGCGGCGGCGAGCGCGGTGGCCGCCAAGTACCTGGCGCCGGGCGGACCCCTGACGGTCGGGTTCGTGGGGTCGGGGCTCCAGGCCAGGGCTCACGCCGCGGCCCTCAGGCACGTGCTCGGACCCCGCATCTCCAGGGTCCTGGTGTACGACGTGGCCAGGGACCGCGCCGAGGCGTTGGCGGGGGAGCTGCGCGGCTCGATGGCCCCGGAGGCCGCCGCGGCCGCGGACCCCGACGCCCTCGTCGCCTCCTCGGACCTGGTGGTGGCGGCCACGACGTCCCGCGACCCGGTGTTCCGCGGCGACGTCCTCCACGACGGAAGGAGCAGGTTGATAATATCGATAGGGTGGCTGGACGCGAACTCGGAGGAGGTGGACCGCGAGACGGTCAGGATGAGCTCCCTGGTGGCGGTCGACACGGAGGCGGCGCTCGCGGAGTCCGCTGAAATAAGGAGGGCGCTCGAGTCGGGGGACCTGGACCGCGGCAGGATAATCACGCTGGCGGAGCTCGTGAGGAGGGCCAGGGGCGGCTGGTCCGGCCCCCCGCCCGGGATCTCCCTCTACAAGGGCGTGGGGACGGCCCTCGAGGACCTCTTCGCCGCGGAGGCCGTCTACATCAGCCTCCGCGGCTCCGTCGGCAGGGTGCGCCTGTGAGCTCCCTTCAGGGCTTCGAGTGCTCCGCTATTATCTCCGCGAGTATGCGCGTCCCCTCCTCTATCTCCTCGTTGGACGGAGGGCCCAGGCTCAGCCTCATGCTCCCGGCGTCCCCCTCGGGCACGAAGAACTTGCGCGCGGGCACGTAGATGACGCCCCTCCTTATGGCGTCTACCAGGTGGGATTCCGCGTCGAACCCCGCGGCCGAGATCAGCTGAAACAGCCCGCACCCATTGGGCTCCCACGTGACGTTGGGGGGCATGTTCTCGACGAGGGAATCCTCCAATACCCGGCGCTTCCTCAAGTAGTGCTCCCTCAGGGCCGACGCCGTAGAGTCCACCAGGCCCTGGCGGAAGGACTCCAGCGCCACGTGCTGCGTGAGGGTGGACGTGGTTATGTCGTAGTTCTCCAGCGTGGAGATAGCTGACGCCACCTCGGGCGGCGCAGCCACCCAGCCGATCCTGAGCCCGGGCGCGAGGACCTTGCTCAGGGTGCCCACGTAGATCACGCGGGACCCCCTGTCCATCGAGACGAGCGCCGGCGGCTGGGAGAGCGAGAACGCCCTGTACGGCTCGTCCTCTATTATCAGGGCATCGTACTTCTCCGCGAGCTCCAGGATCGCGCGGCGGTCGCCCTCGTCCATCGTCACGCCGGTCGGGTTGTGGCACGTGGGTATTAGGTAGATGACCGAGTTGCCGGGACCCGATGCCCTGAGCTCCTTCTCCATGCGGTCGATGTCTAGTCGGCCGGAGACGAACGGCACCCCGTGGACCTGGGAGCGCAGCTTGAAGGGGGCCAGCGTCTCCACGAACGTGGGGCTCTCGCACACCACGTGAACGTCTCCCCCGCCCAGCAGCTCCGACATCAACTTGAACGCGTGCTGGGCGCCGCTCGTTACGGATATCTCGTAGTTCTTGGGTATGGGGACGCCCTCCCTGGCCATGTATAGCCTGATCTCCTTCTTCAGGTCCTCCAGCCCGCCGGCGTCCGGGTACACCAGCGCCTCGTAGCCGAGGGCCCCCAGAACCTCCATCGTTATCTCCACCAGCTCCTTAACCGGCACTATCCTGGGATCCGGGTTGCCGCTCGCCATGTTTATCAACCTGGTATCCGACGTGCGCACGAACCTGTACGCGAGCTCGACGGGCGACCTCTCCAGACGGGACGCCGCCGAGGACAGGGCGCCCCTCCACCCAGATCCCATGCCTAATGGGCTAAAAGCGGTTGGAGATAACCGTTCTGTGGACCTGAGGGATGGGCCCGGTGGGATTTGAACCCACGACCTACCGGTTATGAGCCGGCCGCTC
>CAYFJD010000043.1:7363-8690 GCA_964343285.1 uncultured Nitrososphaerales archaeon | reverse complement strand
GCCCTGGACTTCCTCAGGTCCTCGCGCGGGCCGCTGAAGCCGGGGGGCGCGGTGTACGCGCTCGTTGGATCCGGTGGGGCGCGGGAGCTGCTTGAGGAGGCCGGGCGCCTGGGGCTCAAGGGGGAGGAGAAGTGCGCCCTGAGGTTGTTCTTCGAGGAGCTGGTCGTCCTGGAGCTCAGGCCGGTCGAGGAGGCCGCTAGGCCCTGATCTCGACCACGTCCATGTCCATAAGGACGTAGTCGAGGCCCACGCGGTTCGACGCCCCGGCCCTCCAGATCCTGGCGAACTTGAAGGTCTCCACGAGCTGCCTGTGCACCCTGAGGGCGACGTCGCGCACGGTGGACCCGGCCGGCACGACCAGGGGCGGCTTCTTGACCCCCTCGCCGGGGGGCTTCGTGTACACCCTCATGAGGCCCAGGGTGCGCAGCACCTCGGAGGCCACCCTCTCCCTGGACGAGTTCAGGGCCTCGAGGTCCAGCTCGCCGCCGTAGCCGACCTTCAGGAACTTCTTCGCGCGCCTGCCGAGGAGCGCGGCCTCGAGGTCCTCGAGCCCGCTGCGGGAGCTGAGCCTGACCTGCGCGTTGAATATCCTGAGCCCCCGGAGGTATTCCCTGACCTCCTCCTCCGAAACGCGCTCGGACGTCCCGCTTATGATTATCCCGCCGCTGGCCGTCGGCCTGACCTCCACCTCGAGGTCCTCGTTCCTCGGCACCACGCCTATCTCGTCCAGCGCGCCGAGGACCTCCTCCAGCTCGGAGGGACCCGAGGACGCTATCACTAGGAGGTCGGTGTTCTGCAGGAGGCCGGCCATCCTGCTGAGCAGGAACCTCCCCACGCCGACGACCGGCGACCACACAGCCTGGAATGGTACGTCGCCGGCCTCGTAGATGCCCACCACCGGGGACTCGTAGAGCCTGAACACCTCCGGCCTGATTCCGGTCATCAGCTCGAACGCCTCGGCCGACGTCCCCGGCGCGCCCACCACGCAGAGCTGGGGGAACTCCGTCTTCCTCACCGCCCACTCGAGGCCGCCGCTCCCCTTCTTCTTCGACTTCCTCTCCTGCTCCTCTATCATGAGTTCCAAGTTCGCTATCTGGCGCTTGATGTTCATCCGAAGGTTCTCCGTGCCCTTGTGCTTCGGCATCTTGGAGTATACCTGCTTCAGCAGCTCGACCTTCGTCCTGGGGTCCTTGGCCAGTATAGCCCGCGACCAGAGCGCCCTGACCTCGTCGGGGAGGTTCGTGACCAAGGCGGCCCCATTAGGGCGCCCCCTTCTATTAAGGCTGATAGCAAACGCCGCCGGGCGAGGGTAGCCGCTGGGCGCAAC
>CAYFJD010000043.1:0-7263 GCA_964343285.1 uncultured Nitrososphaerales archaeon | reverse complement strand
AAAGGGAGTTCAGCCGCGCTTCTCTATGGGCACGTACTCCAGGTCGAGCCAACCCTTGTAGTAAAGCCTCGGCCTGAGTATCCTGTTCCTAGCCACGTACTCCATCAGGTGGGCGGACCAGCCGGCCACCCTGGCCACCGCGAATATCGGGGTGTACTGCTCTATCGGTATGCCCATCGCGTAGTAGACTATGCCGCTCCAGTAATCGACGTTCGTGCAGATGCCCCTCGACTCGCAGAGCTGGCTCATGACGAGGTTCTCGAGCCTCTCGGCCACGTCGTATATCTTCCTGAGCTTGGAGTCCTTGGAGACCTCGACCGCCTTCTTCGCGTACTCCTTGAATATCTTGGCCCTGGGATCGTAGGTCTTATAGACGCGGTGCCCGGCGCCCATGACCCTCTTCTTCCCCGTCAGGATGTTCTCCTTGTACCACACGTCGACGTTCTCCGGCGACCCTATCTCGAGGAACTGCTTCATAGCCTCCTCGTTCGCGCCGCCGTGCAACGGCCCCCTGAGCGCGCCTATCCCCCCGACGATCGAGGAGTAGTAATCGGACAGCGTGGAACCCACGACCACGGTCGCGAACGCGGACGCGTTCATCTCGTGCTCCGCGTAGAGGATGAGCGAGACGTCCATGGCCCTCGCCCAGAAGTCGCTCGGCACATTCCCGGTGAGCATGTAGAGGAAGTTCGCGGCGTGGGACAGGTCCTTCCTCGGCTTTATGGGCTCCTTGCCCTCCCTGGATCTGGCCAGCGCCGCCACGACCGTGGGGAGCTTGGCGGTCAGCCTGATGGCCTTGGCCGGCATCGAGCCTAGGTCCAGCTTCTCCTTCTCCGGGTCCACGTTCCCCAGGTATGAGACCACGGTCCTCAGCGCCTCCATGGGGTGGGTGTCGCGCGGTATCAGCTTTATCAGGTCGTACGCGCCCTGAGGTATGTCCCTGTTGTTCCTGAGCTGCTCGGAGAACGAGTCCAGCTCGGATCTGGTGGGCAGTTTCCCGTACCAGAGCAGGTACGTCGTCTCCTCATACGTGCTGTACTTGGCGAGGTCCTCTATGTTGTAGCCCCTGTAGTACAGCTTGCTGTTGAAGCCATCTATGAAGCAGATCTCCGACTCGTCCATGCACAGGTTCTCGGCGCCCTTGTCTATCCTGGGTTGGCCCTTCTCGTCGAGGCACCACTTCTGCATCTCAGGGGTGGGCTTGGTGGGCATTCACGGACGCCGGACACCCCCTCTTATTTAAATTAAGTGGATCGGGACTAGGGTTAATTAATATAAACTTCTAGCTATCGCGCGTGGTCGGAGGGGCCGCGGCGGGCGGTCGGACGCCCTACGAGGGCATCGTGATACACTACTCGGAGATAGCGCTGAAGGGCGGGAACAGGTGGGCGTTCGAGGCGGCTCTGGAGAGGGCCGCGCTCTCCGCCCTCTCCGACGTCGGCGGTTCGGTGCGCCGCCTGAGGGGGCGCCTGCTGGCGACCGTCAGGCCCGAACACGTTGAGGGCGCCGTGGATAGGTTGCGGACCGTCTTCGGCGTCTCCTGGATCGCGCCCTGCGCGATCGCGGGGCTGCGGATCGAGGAGATGGAGGAAAAGGCGGTGGAGGTAGCTAGGGCATGCGCATCCGGAGGCACCACCACCTTCAGGGTCAGCGCCAGCCGCGACAACAAGGACTTCCCCCTCAAATCCATCGAGATAAACAGGGAGGTAGGAAGGGCCGTAGTGGAGGAGCTGGGGCTCAAGGTGGACCTGGAGAACCCGGGGTTCGAGGTCCTGGTGGAGGTCCTGGGCGGGATGGCCCTCGTGTGCTGCAACAGGACGAGGGGGCCGGGGGGGCTCCCCGTGGGCACGACGGGGAAGGCGATAGCGCTCCTGTCGGGGGGCATAGATTCCCCTGTGGCCGCGTGGATGACCGCCAAGAGGGGGGTGGAAGTGGACCTCCTGCACCTGCACCCTTACGATCGCTACGAGGAGCCGAGGGTGGACAAGATAATCAGGTTGGCGAGGGCGTTGACCACGTACTTGGGGAGGACGAGCCTGATCGTGGTCCCATGCTGGCCCCTCAGGATGCGCGTGGGCCGCGAGGAGGGCAGGTACGCGCCGCTCCTCCTGAGGCTCTTCTCGCTCCGCCTGGCGGCGAGGATAGCCAAGCAGCGCGGGCACCTCGCGATAATCACCGGGGACAGCCTGGGGCAGGTCGCCTCCCAGACCCTCCACAACATATCCGCGGCCTACTCCAACGCCGGCTACACGGTCCTCTCGCCGCTCCTGGGCATGGACAAGGAGGAGATAGTCCGCGTCGCGAAGTCCATCGGGACGTACGACATATCGATAGAGCCCTACCCGGACTGTTGCCCGGCCCTGGCGAGGGGGCACGTCGCGACCAGGGCGACGGGGGAAAGGCTCAGGGAACTCTACGAGGGCGCCGGCCTGGACGCCGGGATAGACGAGGCCATCCAGGAGGGCGTGGAAATACGCTTCGAGCGCAGGGGGGCCGAGGTCGTGCGCGGGGCCGCCGCAGGGCTGGGCGTCGGCCGACGGATCGCGTCAGCCCTCCAGCTTCGAGAGGTCCCCGACGCTGAATATGCCGCCGGACTCGACTATCTTAGCGATGAGCCTCGGGAACTTCTCCACCTTGAACTCAGCCCCCGTCCTCAGGTTCCTCACGACGCTGGATTCCAGGTCCACCTCGACCTCGTCGCCGTCCTCTATACCGCGGTAGGCCTCCTCCGTTATCACCACCGGTATCAGGTGCCCTCCGTCCACGGCGTTCCTGTAGAATATGCGGGCGAAGCTCAGCGCGAGCACCGCCCTCACGCCGGCGTAGCGCAGCGCCATCGGCGCGTGCTCCCTGCTGGATCCGCTGCCGAAGTTCCGGCCCGCCACTATCAGGTCCCCAGGCCTTATCCTCTTGGGGAAGGAGGGATCCGCCCCCTCCAGCACGTGGGCCGCCAGGTTCTGGGGGCTCAGGTCCTTCAGGTACGGCGCCGGTATTATCTGATCGGTGTCGACGTTGTCCCCCAGCTTGTGCACCCTTCCTCTTATCAGGTCGGGCACGTCCATCACCCCAGTATCCTCCTGGGATCGGTTATGCGACCTTCCAGGGCCGATGCGGCGACGGTCGCGGGGCTCGCCAGGTAGACCTTGGAGGTCCTATGGCCCATCCTGCCCGGGAAGTTGCGGTTCGTCGACGATATGGCGACCTCGTCCGGCCCCAGGACCCCCATGTGCCCCCCTATGCACGCGCCGCAGGTGGGCGGGCCTATCACCGCGCCGGCCTCCAGGAACACGTCGAGCAGCCCTTCCTTCAGCATCCTGCGGTACACGTTCGTGGACGAGGGGACGACCACGAACCTGGCCTTGGCCCTGCGGTTCGCCTTCCTGAGCACCCTGGCCGCCTGCAGCATGTCGTAGTACTTGCCGCCGGTGCACGAGCCCAAGTACGCCTCGTCGATCTCGGTCCCTTCGACCTCCGACACCTCGACGGCGTTCGCCGGCGAGTAGGGCTTCGCCACCATCGGCTCGAGGGCTCCCAGGTCGTAGTCGAACACGTCCCTGTACTCGGCGTCGGGATCCGAGCTCAGCACCGGGAACCCGTACTTGCCCTTGCTCCTGTAGTACTCGACCACCTGCTCGTCCGGGGCCATTATGCCGTTCTTGGCGCCGGCCTCCACGGTCATGTTGGTGATCGTCATGCGGTCGTCCAGCGGCATCGCGCGCACGCCGTCGCCGGCGAACTCCATGGCCATGTAGTTGGCGCCGTCGGCCCCTATGTCGCCCAGTATCCTTAGTATGACGTCCTTCCCCATCACGCCGTCCCTCAGCGCGCCGTTGAGCCTGAAGAGGAGGGTCTCGGGGACCCTGAACCAGTTCTTCCCGTAGAGGAGTATGTAGGCCACGTCCGTGTGCCCCATCCCGGTGGCGAAGACCCCGAGCGCGCCCGAGGTCACCGTGTGGGAGTCCGTCCCCACGTAGACCTGGCCGGGCAGGACCAGGGCCTCCTCGTACGCGAGCGTGTGGCAGACGCCGTAGGTGCCGAGCCCGAACCTGTAGTACTCCTTGATGCCGTACATCTCCGCCATCCTCTCCATCAGCCTGATGTTCTCCGCGGACTTCGGATCCGGCGGAGGCACGAAGTGGTCCTCCGTCATCCAAACCATTCCGGGGTTGAATATCTTGCTCACGTCCACGCCCTTCGACCTCAGCTCCTGGAACACGTCCCAGACGCCGGGGGCCCCCACGTCGTGCATCATCACGCGGTCGACCTTGGCTATGACCACGTCGCCGGCGGAGACGCGCTCCCTCCCGGAGGCGCGGGCGAGTATTTTTTCGGTTATAGTCATCCCCATGTCCGATGCGTGCGACCCCACATCCAACTGGCCTAATAAGGTTGCGCCGTCCGGACCTATGCCGGACGGACAGGACATCGGGTGATCGTCGAGGCGCGATCGCCCACCGATCCTCCGCGCGGATGGACGCGGGGCTGACCCGCAACTTAACGGCGCCAGTCAATTCGACCGCCACGAAGTCGGTTTTCCAAGGGATCGTTGAAGTTGCGTCGGGCGTCGAGCCGTTCCAGGACTGCCGCCGGCGTCCTCTGAGCCCTCCTCCGGGCCGCCGACCTCCATCTCCATGACGTATTCGCTGACCCTGAAGCCGTTCTTCTGGTAGAATTTAACGGCCGCCTCGTTGCCGGCCGGCACCCTCAGGTATATCCTGTGCGGGCCCCCGCCCAGCTCCTCCAGCAACCTCCTGACGAGGGCGGACGCTATCCCTCTCCTCCTGAAGCCCCTTCTGACCACCAGATCCGATATGTACACGTGATCGACGTATTTGGAGCGCAGGGGAGACGTTATCACCCTGAAGAATATGTAGCCCAGCAGGCGCGGGGCCTCGCTCGACTCCTCCTGCCCGCGCCTCAGCTCCGCCACGAGGACCCCCATGTCCTCCCTCCTGAGCGACGCGAGCATCGCCTCGCGCCACATCATCTCCGCCTCGAGCCCGTACTCCAGTTCGCGGCCGCCGTAGTCGGCCACCAGCTCCGACCAGAGGTCGCGGAGCTCGTTCAAGTCCTCCTCGCGCATGCGGCGCACAACTATATAGGACAAATTGGCACGCGCCTGCGCCCTTTACATAAAAACTTTGCGCGCAGGCGTGTCGATAACGCTAGGGCGCGGCCGCAACGGGTCGAAGCGCGGCCGCCCAGCGGATCCGTTGAAGGGCCATGAACCCCAGGCCGAGGGCGCAGCCTCCATACGCCATCGAGAGCCCCATCGATCGGCGTGCTGGTTGCACTCCGCTGGATCGATGGGGCGCCCGGGCGGGGGCCATTGCCTCGGCGCCCCTTCACTATGAGCGGCCCGGTAAGCGCTAGCGTGCGCCCGCGGGGGCTTGGCGATTCAGATATTAAGGCAGGGGACCGCGAAATGCCGTGCCGCCCGAGGAGACCATCGCCGACATAGCCTCTGGACGCATATACGGATCTACCGAGGTCGCCCTGGCGGTGCTGGAGGATATACGCAGGGAGTCGTCCCGCGACCCCCGCGGGTTCGCGCGGTTCCTCCTGGAGTACGTGCCGAGGTACCTGGCGGCAAGGCCGACGAGCGTGGCCCTGCTCAACGCGATTAGGGAGTTCCTGTCGTCCTACTTGGAGGCCGCACGCCGCGGGGAATCACCCAGAGATGCCGTGCCGAACATAGTCGACTCGATAATTTCGGCCAGGATTGCCGCCAAGTCGGCCATAGCGGAGATAGGCGCGAGGAGGTTGAAGGACGGCGAATCCGTGCTCATGCACTCGTACAGCAGGACGGCCATGGGAATCGTGAAGAAGGCCGCGGAGGAGCTCGGCCTCAAGCTCTCCGTCTACGTGACGGAGTCGAGGCCCATAGGGGAGGGCCTGAAGGCCGCGGAGGAGCTGGCGCGCGCCGTCGGGGGAGGGCGCATCAAGGTCAAGGTGATAGTGGACTCCGCGGTCAGGTACTTCATGAAGGACGTGGACAGGGTGATAGTGGGGGCGGACGCCGTGGCGGCGAACGGCGCCGTGGTCAACAAGGTCGGCACGTCCGTGGTGGCGCTCGCCGCCAAGGAGGCCAGGGTGAACTTCTACGTGGCGGCCGAGACGTACAAGTTCAGCTTCGAGACGCTGACGGGCGAGCTCGTGCCCCAGGTGGTCCTCTCCGAGGCCTCGCTCGTGGCGCCGCCCAAGCGCATGATGGGACTAGTGGGGAAGGTCGTCGTGAAGGCGCCCATATTCGACGTGACGCCGGCGGAGTACATAGACGCGATAATAACGGAGAAGGGCGTGGTCGCCCCCCAGGCGATACCCCTGCTCATCAGGGAGATATATGGGTGGCCGCCGCGCGTGCCAAACGTGCAGGGATTGCTGAAGGAGGTGGAGCGCCTTGCCGACGCCCGATGACCTCCCGAAGGACGTGGTCGAGATCCGCGAGGACATTCGCAGCATGAGGATCAGGGGGGCGGGAAGGATAGCCAGGGCAGCGGCGGCTGCCCTGGCCAAGGCGGCGATGGCCTTCCGCGGGGATGATTTGAAGGAGTTCATGGAGTACATGGAAGGGGTGGCGGCATTCCTAAGGGAGGCGAGGCCGACCGCCGTGTCGTTGCCGAACGCCACGTCGTTCGTGATCAACAAGTTGAGAAGGGGGAACCCGGCGACGGTGGAGGACGGCAGGAGGATCGTGGAGGCGGCCGCCAGGGAGTTCATAGAGTACTCCGGAAGGGCCGTCGAGACCATAGGGGAGCTGGGCGCCAGGAGGTTCAGGAACGGGGACGTCGTCATGACCCACTGCCACAGCAGCGCGGCCGCGGCGGTGCTGGCGGCCGCGCACCGCGCGGGCAAGGTGAACAAGGTCTACGTGAAGGAGACGAGGCCCAAGCTCCAGGGGTTGATCGCCGCCAAGGTGTTGGCGGACGCCGGGCTCGACGTGATACTCATACCGGACTCCGCGGTCAGGTACTTCATGAAGGACGTGGACAGGGTGATAGTGGGGGCGGACGCCGTGGCGGCGAACGGCGCCGTGGTCAACAAGGTCGGCACGTCCGTGGTGGCGCTCGCCGCCAAGGAGGCCAGGGTGAACTTCTACGTGGCGGCCGAGACGTACAAGTTCAGCCCTAAGAGCCTCGTGGGCGAGCTCGTGCCCATAGAGTTCCGCGACCCCGCGGAGGTCACGGGGAAGGAGTGGCTGCAGGGCCACCCGGATATAGAGGTCCTCAACCCCGTGTTCGACGTGACGCCGGCGGAGTACAT
>CAYFJD010000042.1:0-8729 GCA_964343285.1 uncultured Nitrososphaerales archaeon | reverse complement strand
GGGCAGGTTAGCTACGTGTTACTGAGCCGTGCGCCGCGCCCCCGCGTTCCCGGGGACGCACGACTCGCATGGCTTAGTCTCACCCCGATAGCGGTCGGGTCCGGCAGGATCAACCGGAATCAGGGAGTACGGCGCCTAACTTCCCCTGGCGGAGGGATCCCGCGCGGCCCACCTCGGATTCAACCTCACGGTTGAATCCCCATCCTGTGCGCGCAACTGGAGGTCGGCGCCCCATCGACTGGGGGACGCCCCACCCTCGGGCGCCGACGCCGCCGCCGTTTTAGTGCGCGCGAGCAAACCTTACTGGTGTAGGAAGGGGGTTATAAATATTATGCCGCGTCCTGGACGTACTCCGAGCCCTCGGCGAGCGCGCACTCGGCGCGGGCGAGCTCCCTACCTAGGTAGGCCGCGTGGTCGAGCCTGGAGATCAGGCCCATGCGGACGACGGTCTTGTATATGGCGCGGGCGCTCCTCCCGCGTATCTCGGCGTCCTTCCTTCCGGAGTTGTCGTAGTGTTCGCAGATTATCCGCCGCCCCGCCCTATCTATATATATTATAAAGAAGCCCTTCTCGTCCAGCACCACGGAGTCGTCGTCCTCGGCCTCCACCCTGACGTAGTCCGCCCCCCGGCTTGGGGCCTGCCCCCTGGCGCCCGGGGAGCGCGCCAGCGCCTCGACGACCCTGGCCACCGCCTCCACGTCCCTGACCCCGGACATGTCTATCACCTTCACCCTGGCCCTGAACTCCTCCACCTCGTCGACCCTCAGGTTCCTGAGCCTCACCTCGCGGCCGGGGAGGCGGACGGACCCGTCGTCCCCCATCCCGCGGCGGCTGAGCTCCACTATGACCGGCGCCACGGGGGTGGAGGGGGAGTCGCGGCCCGCCAGCAGCAGGTGGGTTATGTTCGGGTTCGAGACCACGTTGCGCACCAGCTTCTCGACCCCTATGTTGCGGGTCCTGGTGACGCCGATTATCGCGTACTTGTCGCGCCCCAGGCGGGACGCCAGCTGCCTGAGGAGCTCCTCGTCGGATAGGGTGGACACCGCCACCGGCGAGGAGGGATCCCCCACTATGTAGTCGCCGGGCTCCACCGGCCAGGCGCCGGACACGCCCCGCTCAAAGCCCCGGGGCCTCATAAATTTGCGCGTGCGGGGGGTGGGATTTGAACCCACGAAGCCCTGCGGCAGCAGATCTTGAGTCTGCCCCCTTTGGCCGGGCTCGGGAACCCCCGCACCGACGGGGCGGCCGACGCGGGATAAAAATCCTAGCGAAGTTCCGGGGCGGAAATCACGCGGATCCCGGTGATAGGGCCCTCCTGGCCTCCGCCGTGACGGCGCCGCTCAGGTCCGCGTCCAGCTTGTAGACCTCGACCTCCACGTCCGTTATGCGGAAGCCGTCGCCGAGCTCGTACTGAGCAGTCACGTTGACCACGGAGTCCTTCGGGACCGCGAACTCCTCCACGAGGACGTGGTAGAGGGCCTGGTTCACGCGCGCCACCTCCGCGTTCACGGCGTCGGCCGCGACGACGCCGGCGTCGATGGCGCGCTTGAGCGCCCCGAAGGCGGCGCGGCGGAGCTGGACCGCGTAGCCGCTGGCGCGCACGGGCCCCGTGGTTATCACCTTCCTGCCCTGGGGCATTCCGCGCCATTTACGCCGCGTGGATTTAAAATGAGCGCTCCCCGGCATCGTCCGCGGGGATCCAACCGGCCCATCCGCGAGGGGGACCGGCGTAGGCCCGCGCCCAGCTCGACATCATCCGGCCTGGAATGCGCGATTAGCTTTATTAACTATGGACGGGCATCCAACCCGCAATGCGCCCGAGGCCCCAGCGCTTCAGGATCCCGCTGTCCTGGCTCGACCCCGGAAGGGAGCTGCTGGCGATAAAGGTCAGCGCGGACTCCGCCGGCAAGGTCGGCATGGTCTGGGACTACCTCGAGAAGAGGGGGTTGGCCCTGCTCGGAGCGGCGCTGAACGTGGGCCGCGAGGGCGCGGTCGCCTTCGGCGTGGTCGACGCCACGGGCTTGGGCCTGGAGGCAGCGAGGGAGGCCGCGCTCGGGGTCCCGATAGAGGGGGTTAGCGTGGAGGTGATCGACGCCGGAAGGGGGTTCGCCTCGACCGGGGGGCACGAGCTGGAGGTTGGGAGCGGCAGGGCGGTGATGGCGTCCGAGAGGACCCTCCTCGGGCTCTTCAGGGGGATCAGGGAGCTCATGGGCGACGACGCGGGGGCGGCGTTCCTCTACTACGCGGGCGCGATGAGCGGCAGGGAGTGGGGAAGGCTCCTGAGGGACATGGGGTACGACGCGGGGGCCGCCCTGAGGGTGAACTTCAGGTCCCTGGAGTCCCAGGGATACGCCACGCGCGTAGAGGTTCTGGAGGGGAAGGACAGGTTTAGGATAGAGGTGTACGACCTCGTGGAGTGCGACCTCCTATCGAGCTACGCGGCGAGGAAGGGGGGAATGAGGACGTCGCACTGGTTCCGCGGCGCCGTGGCCGGATTCCTCTCGGCCGCCCTGGGAGGGGAGTGGGAGGTCGAGGAGGTGGAGTGCGTGAACGAGGGATCGGACAAGTGCGCGTTCGAGGCCAGGAGGAGGCCGGGCTAGCTCGACCCACGCGCGAGGGCCAGCAGCTCCTCGGCCTCCCTCAGCTGGGCGTCCACCCATTCGTCGTCGACCAGGACCCCCTCGCCCGAGCGCTCGTCGTATATCCCCACGATCACCATCGCGCCCAGCGGCACGTCCCCTTCCGGCGCGGGCGCGAACGCCTCGAACCCGTAGACGGGCCCCCTCGGCACGGGGAACAGCTGCTCCGCCCACGCCGGCAGGAGCCTGAGCCGCCGCGCGAAGGGGACGAGCCTGAGCCCGCCGCGCGACGCGCGGCGGGCCCTTTCCTCGACCTCCTTCATCCTGGACTCCACTTCCCGCTCGAACGACGCCCGGTCCATCTTTGTCCAGAGGCCAGGCCTCATGGCCACGCTCCACCGCGGATGCAGCGCCCTTTTAATTTTACTAACCGACGGGGTGAGCGTTTATTACAGGGGCGCGCAGCGGCGGCGACGTGGAGCTGGTGGAGTACGTGGAGGGCAGCACGCGCCTCCTCGTCCCGGCCGCTAGCCTGGCCGCCAGGGGCCCGCCGCCCGCGAGCCCCGCGTTCTTCAACCCCCTGGCGGCCGCGACGAGGGACTTCGCCGTCCTGTTCTACGCGGCGCGCGCCTCCAGGGTATCGAGGTTCGTGCTCCTCGACGCGCTCTCGGGGGTGGGCGCGAGGGGGATCAGGGCGGCGAACGAGTCCGGGCCGAACATAGAGGTTCACCTCAACGACGCCAACGGCGCGGCGTCCGAGATAGCGCTCAGGAACTGCGAGCTGAACGGCCTGGGGGACAGGTGCCGCGTGACGAACGAGGACGCGAACGTCCTTATGTACAGCGCGCCCAGGATGGGCCTGAGGTTCGACGCCATAGACGTAGACCCCTTCGGGCCCCCCGTCCCCTTCGCCGACGCCGCCCTCTCGACGGTGCGCCGCGGCGGGGTCGTAGCGCTCACGGCCACGGACCTCACCGCGCTGACGGGGAAGTCGCGCGCGTCGGGGCGCAGGAAGTACGGCGTCTCGCTTTGGGAGACGGACTTCCCCAGGGAGGTCGCGGCGAGGGCGCTCATAGGCTACGCGGTGGCCAGGGCCGCCTCCAGGGAGAGGGGGGCGAGGCCCCTCTTCGCCCACGTGGACTCGCAGTACGCGCGCGTCTACGTGGAGGTCGGCGGCTCCGCCCGCGCGGCAGACGAGTCCCTCGACCGCCTGGGCTACATAGCCTACTGCCCGAGGTGCCTCTACAGGGGGGTGGAAGCCGGGGACGGGCCCAGCAGGTGCCCGGTGTGCGGCGGGGAGCTGAGGAGGCTGGGCCCCCTCTGGCTGGGCGAGATCTTCGACAGGGATCACCTGGAGGGGATGCTCAGGGCGGCCGAGGAGAGGGGGTGGAGGGCCAGGTCGAAGGTCCTCTCTCGCATGCTGCAGGAGGTGGGCATGCCGCCCTACTACTACGCGCTGGACAGGGTGGCGGACTCCCTCGAGATGTGCGTGCCGCGCGTGGATGAGCTCGTGGAGGCCCTGAGGTCGAGGGGGTACAGGGCCGTGAGGAGCGGGATGTACGAGCTGGGCGTGAGGACCGACGCCCCGCACGAGGTGTTCATCGAGGAGGCGCGCAGGCTCTCGAGGTGCGGGCGCCCTACCGCCTCGCCCCCCTGAGGCCGAGCGCCACTATGTATAGCTCGCTGCTCTGGGACCTGCTCGCCCTCGGCTTCACCACGTGGACCTCCAGGAAGGCCGAGCGGACCTCCCTCAGGAATCCGTCGAACTCCTCGCCCTGGAACGCCTTGAAGACGGCGTTGCCCCCTTCCTTCATGAGGGCGCGGGCGAGCCCCAGGGCCCTCCTGGAGAGCGCGATCTGCCTCGCGTGGTCGAGCTCCCACGCGCCGCTTATGTTCGGGGAGAGGTCGCTGAGGACGACGTCGTAGCCGAAGGGCGCGTAGGGGCGCAGGAGATCCGCCAGCCCCTCGTCCATCACGTCCGCCCTCACGAAGACCGCGTTCCTCAGCTGGACGTCCGTCTCCTTCAGGTCCACGCCGACCACCAACCCCTCCCTCCCCACGAACCTCGAGGACACCTGCAGCCAGCCCCCCGGGTGGCACCCCAGGTCCAGCACCCTGTCCCCCCGCCTCATCACCCTGAACTTCCTCTGTATCTCGAGGAGCTTGAACGCGGACCTGCTGCGGTAGCCCCTCTCCTTGGCCAGCCTCCAATAGAGGTCCCTCCTGGCCTCCCAGGGCCTCATCGCCCGCCCTTCCCCTCGCGCCTGCGGTAGCTCTCCAGGAGCCACCTCTCGAGGAGCTGGCAGTTCTCCGGCGACACCTGGCCCCCCGGCTCGCACACGTCCTCGTAGGGGCACGTGAGGCAGGGGAGGCCGTCCACGCTGCTGGTGTCTATCGGGATCACGAGCGGCTTGAGCCTGTAAGTCCACCTGCCGTTCTGGAGCACCTTCTCCCTCACTATGAGCTTCCTCTTCTCGAGCTTCGTGGCTATCCTGGAGCCGTCCCTGCTCGTCAGCCTGAGCTTCTTCCAGAGGTCGCTCTGCAGGAGCCCCTCGTCCCCGCTGCTCAGTATTAGCTTATACACCCTGCTGATGAGGTCCTCCTCGTCCTCCTTGGACAACGCGAGCTCGCGGGCGCCTCTCGTTAAAAGGCTTCCGCGGAAAGGGCCGCGGCGGCGCCTCGCTGCACCGCCTTCGGTACGACCTCGAAGGTGAAGTTGTCCAGTATCTCCCTCTTGCGCTTCCTGAGGGTCACCGTGCTTATGTCGGAGGCCTCCGAGAGATCCCCCTGCTTTACGTCCTCGTTTATTATGTTGCTCGCCAGGCTGAGGAGCGCTATGGCTATGCCCCGCGGGTTCCTCCCCATCAGGGGCTCGTAGGCCATCTGGCTTGCCATCTCCTTCGCCAGCGCCTCCGCCCTGGGGCTTATGCCCAGCCTGCTGGCCAGCTTCCCTATGTAATTGACGACGCTGAGCCTGGTCGACGCCTCCTCCGCGCCCCCCTCCATGCCCTTCAGGCTCAGGTAGTATTCCCTCACGGACCTCTTCATCGACCTCCTGCTTATCCCCCAGGCGCTCCCGGCCTCGAGGAACTCCTCCAGGCTCCTCCCCAGCCCCCTGGCCCTGCTCACGTAGTAGAGGAGCGCGAGCGCGAGCGGCGCCAGCCTCCTGCCCCTCACGGAGTCCTCCTTCTCGAGCTTCAGGTATATCCTGGCCGCGTCCTCCACGAAGTTCTCCGGGAGGCTCAGCCTGGACGCCGCCTCCTTCATGAGCTCCATCACGCGCGCCTTCCTCCTGAGATCCGAGTCCTCGTCCACGAGCCTCTGGGCCTTCCTGAGCCTCCAGGAGTCCTCGCCGCCCCTGCCTATCAGGGTGGAGAGGGGTTTGGGGTCGCTCAGCCTCACGGGCCCTCCGGCCTGGCTCCTCCTCATTGCCTCCTCGAGGTCCGAGGCCAGCCAGGGCCTCCCCTCGTCGACCGCCCTCTCCGCCGCCACGTGGCCGTTGGGGCAGACGTACTCGCCGCTCTCCGGGTCGAAGATCAGCCTCTCGCCGCAGATGCTGCACGTGTTGGTCTCCCCCTTCATCCTCCCCCACCTCCGCGTACACGTTCTCGCCTATCATGCCGCCCACGCGGTCGGTCCTGGGCTCCAGGGAGGCGTACGGGGACCTCACGGGCCCGAACACCTCCCTCACCACCCCGACCTTCCTGCCGTGCCTATCGTATAAAATAGCCCCCTCCTTCACCTCGACAAACAGCTTAACGATTATGCGCCCGCTCCTCGCCCTCCTCAGGATGTACCCGACCGCCTTCACCTCTGGGCCCCCCTGACCTTCATGAGGGACTTGGCGATCTCCCTTATGACGGATTGCTTGGTCCTGCCCTCCACCTTCAGGACCTGTATGTACCCGCTCCTCTCGCCCGGCCTCCCGGGGCGCACGGCCTCCCTGGCGGCGACGACCCTGAGCCCCGCGGCCTCCGCCGCCGCCCTCAGCTCCTCGAGGGTCGGGTTACGCGCCGCCAGGCTCAGCGGAACCCTCCTTCCCTTCCTCCTGCTGACGCGGGAGTTGAAGTAATCCAGCCATATGACGAGCTGGTCCCTCTTCTTCAACGGGTCACTTGCCCTCCATCAGGACCGCGTTTATTACGCCGTCCTGGGAGGGCCTCGAGGTCACCACTGCCCTTCCGACCTCGGTCTCTATCACGGCGCCCTTGGTTATGACCCCCCTCCTCTCGTAGTCCCGGTCCGCTGGGTTCGCCACGACGCGCAGTATCCTGACGCGCTTCGATTGGCCGGTCTTCCTGTCCACCACGTTCGCGAACTGGTCGCTCTTCAGCGCCACCTTCACGCCGCCCCCCCTCACCCTCTTCAGCTTCACCTCGTGCTCCCCGAGGACGGTCTCCACGGGGTAACCGTCCTTCTCGTACCTCCTCCTGCCCCTGCTCGCCCTCCTCTTCCCGCCGGTCACCTTCCTCTTCTCCAGGTTCTCGTAAGGCCTCTTCACGTCTCAGCTCCGAGGTAGGACTTCGCTTAAACGTTTCGCGCCGCCGAGGGCTCCGCCGGATGGGAGGGGCGCGGCCCCATCCGGGACCGCCCGATCCTGGGAAAAAGGATAATCGAGCCCGCCGCGTTGGGGCGGCGGGCCGGTAGTTCAGGGGTAGAATGCCCGCCTTGCACGCGGGAGGTCGCGGGTTCGAATCCCGCCCGGTCCAGCGAGGTGTAATACGTAAATACGGTGGCCGCAGGGCCCGTCCACGTGAGCTCCGGAGCGATCCTGGACAAGGACCGCGTGCTCAAGGCCAGCGCGATCGAGATAGCCAGGGAGCTGGGCGTGGACCCCGGGAAGGGGCTCACGTCGTCGGAGGCCGAGGAGAGGCTCAGGCGCTACGGCCCGAACGACGTCCCCGAGAAGCGCAGGAACCCGGCGGCCGCGTTCCTGAGGAAGTTCTGGGGGCCGGGGGCCTGGATACTCATGGCGGCCGCGGCGATGAGCGCGGTCCTCGGGAGGTGGCTCGACCTCTACGTCGTGGTGGCCCTCCTCTTCGTCAACGCGCTGATAAGCTGGATACACGAGGAGAACGCGAACAGGGCCCTGGAGCTCCTGAAGAGCAAGCTGCAGGTCCAGTCCAGGGTCCTGCGCGACGGCGAGTGGAGGCAGCTGCCGGCCAAGCTGCTGGTCCCCGGCGACGTCGTCCGGATACGGCTGGGCGACTTCGTCCCCGCCGACGTCAAGCTGCTGGCCGGGGAGGTCGAGGTGGACGAGTCGGCGCTCACGGGCGAGTCCCTCCCGCTGAGCAAGGGGCCGAACGACCTCGTCTACTCCGGGAGCATAGTGAGGAGGGGTGAGGCGACCGGGATCGTGGCGCTCACGGGCGTCAACACGTACTTCGGGAGGACCACGGAGCTCGTCAAGATAGCGAGGCCCAGGCCCAGGGTGGCGGCCGTCATAAACAGGATAACCGTCTGGATGGCGGCTGTCGCCCTGGCCCTCATAGGGGTCCTGGGGGCGGTGAGCGTCCTCAGGGGGCAGAACGTCCTGGAGGACCTGCCCCTCTTCCTGGTGCTGATACTCGCGGCCATACCGATAGCCCTGCCGGCCATGTTCTCGGTCAGCATGGCGATAGGGGCCCGCCAGCTGGCCGACGCGGGCGCGCTCGTGACGAAGCTGGAGGCGATAGAGGGAGGGGCCACGATGGACGTCCTGATATCGGACAAGACCGGGACGCTGACGCTGAACCAGCTGACCGTCAAGGACGTGATCCCCGCGTCCGTGGACGAGGACACGGTCGTGCTCTACGGCGCGCTGGCCTCCCAGGAGGCCAACCAGGATCCGATAGACCTCGCGTTCATATCGGAGGCGAGGAGGCGCGGCCTGGATCTCTCCAGGTGCAGGCAGAAGTCGTTCACCCCGTTCGACCCGACCACCAGGAGGACGGAGGCCGTCGTGGAGTGCGGCGGGCGCGAGTTCAGGGTGGCCAAGGGGGCCCTCGAGGTCATATCGTCGCTCCACGGGAGGGACGCGACCCCGATGGCCGCCCCCCTCGCGGCGAAGGGGGAGCGCGTCCTGGCGGTGGCGTACGAGGAGGACGGGCGGTGGAAGCTGGCGGGGCTCGGCCTGTCTCTTTTACACAATTCCGGGCCCACGAGAATAGG
>CAYFJD010000041.1:0-8786 GCA_964343285.1 uncultured Nitrososphaerales archaeon | reverse complement strand
CTCCTGAGGGGGGTCGGGCGCATAGAGGGCGCCCGGGACCTGGAGGAGGCGCTCAGCCGCCGAAGCGGCGGGACCTGCTCTGGTAGGTCCTGATCGCCCTCAGGAGGTCTATGCGGCGGAACTCCGGCCAGTACACGTCCAGGAAGACCAGCTCGCTGTAGGCGCTCTGCCAGAGCAGGAAACCGCTGAGCCTCGACTCGCCGGACGTCCTTATTATCAGGTCCGGGTCCGGGAGGTCCCCGGTGTACATGAGCGAGGAGATCAGCCTCTCGTCCACGTCCTCCGGCCTTATGGCCCCCGACGCGGCGAGCCTCGCCACCTCCCTGGCGGCGTGGACTATCTCCTCCCTCCCGCTGTAGGCGACGGCTATGTTCAGGAAGAACCCGTCGTACGAGGAGCTCGCGCGCTCCGCCTCCTCCAGGGCCTCGCGCACGTCGTCGGGGAGCCTCGACCTATCGCCCAGGAGCCTTATGCGGACCCTCCTCTCGTGGACCAGGGGGTCCCTCGCGAGCTTCCTCGCGCGCTCCTTTATCAGGTTCAGCAGGTCCTCGACCTCCTCCCTCGGCCTCCTCTCCATGTTCTCTATCGAGAGCGCGTATATCGTCGTCGTCCTTATGCCCAGGTCCAGGATCCAGCGGAGGGCCTCCTCCAGCCTGTCCGCGCCGTATCTATGGCCCATCCACCTGGGCATCCCCCTCTCCTCAGCCCACCTGCGGTTGCCGTCCAGTATTATCCCGACGTGGGCGGGCATGGGGCCGGAGAGGACGTACCTCTCGAGGATCCACCCGTAAACCCTGTACACGCCGAGGGCGGAGGCCGCCAGCCTAAGCAGCCCGTACAGCTTCCTGCCCGCCATCGCCCGCTCCCCTGTGCGATCTCAACACCCTGTATATGAAGTAGGTGAACGCGGATAGGGCCGCCAGGCTCACGAATATGGCCACCAGCACCAGGGAGACGGACCTGTGGGGGTTCTCCACGAAGAGCGCCAGCTCCATCAGCGGATAGTAGAGCAGGGCGGTCGTCGCGGACGCGCTCAGGCTCCTCAGGGCCCTGTAGCTCCTCCTCAGCGCGTAGTAGACGGCCATGACCAGCGGGTTGAGGAGGAACGCAGCCCATAGGTAGGGCAGGGCGGCGGACGCCGCCGCTCCGGCCAGGTACTGCGCGGCGCTGACGCCCGGGGGCCTCAAGTAGACGTTCGCGGACTCCACGGCGTAGTACGCCTGCACGATGCCCAGCATCGCCAGTATAGCGGAGGCGGCGAGGGTGAACAGGCGCAGGGAGAATATGGGGGAGCGCCTGAAGCGCGCCAGCGCGTCGTCGACGCCGAACCCCTTGTAGATCATCGCCGCCCCGAGGAGTATGACCACGGCGTAGCCCGCGTAGACCTCCAGGTGGTAGAGGGACAGGAGCCCGAAGAGCAGCAGGAGGACGCCCGGGACCCCCAGGACGTACCTGGAGTACCTTATGTCGCCGAGCGCCAGCTTGAGGTACCTGGCCAGGACCTCGTAGCTCTCCTCTATCGAGCCGCTGTGCCTGATCACGACCCTCTGGACGCTTATTATCGGCGCGAGCTGCTGTATCAGGGGGATCACCACCTCGTCGTCCACGCCGTCGGACACGAAGACGACCCCGGACGGCTTCACGATGGATATGACGCGCTCGGCCTGGCTCCTTATCCTGCGGTCCGCCTCGAAGGAGCTCGTGTGGTGGCCGGCTATGACCGCCACCTCCACGTCGTACCCGCGGGACCTGAGCTCGTCCGCGGTGCGGACCGCGGCGAAGATCCCGTTGGCGTCCGCCTCCTCCGGGTCCGCGAGCGCCAGCTTCGTCGCCGCCTCCACGCATTTGTCCCTGCCGATTATCGGCGTCTCTACCGACGCCTTGAGGCCCAGGTCGTCGTCCCTGTCCACGTTGAGGACCAGTATCCTGCCGCCGGCCTCCCCCATGCCCTACGCCGTTACCATCGCGCCCGATGGAATTAAACGATTAAGTGGATCCGCCCTCGAAGGCGTAGAGCGCCTGCAGGTCCTCCCAGGAGAGGGGTTCCTTGCGCTCCAGCTTCCTCATCGCCTCGTTCCTCCTCAGCTCCAAGGCGCGCCGCTCCTCGCCCTCCCTGCGCCTGCGCTCCTCCTCCCTGCGCCTCAGCCTTATCGCGTTGACCTGCGCCTCGACCTGCACGAGCCTGTCCCTCAGCTCCCTCAGATCCTCGCTCAGCCCCGATATCTCCTGCACGAGCTGCCTCTTGGCCGCGAGGAGCGACCTCAACCGCTCCCTGGACCTGTCCAGCTCCTCCTTGGTCGCGTCCGCCTCCATCTGGAGCTCCTCGAACCTCTCCTCCAGCTCCTGTATGCGCTTGCCTATCGCGTCCATCTCGGACCTCACGCTGTACGCCCTGCGGAGGAGCTGAAGCTCCCTGGCCAGCTTGCCCAGCTCCTCCACTATCCTGCGCTCGTCCACCTCGTCCCTGGGCTTCGTCTGGAGCTCCCACTCGAGCCTCCCTATCTCCTTCTCCAGCTCCGCCGCCTCGTGCCCGGAGTCCACGCGCAGCCCCCTCGATATCTTGCGCAGGTCCGAGATCCTCCCCCTGAGCTCCCTGAGCTCCTCCACCACCGAGGCCCTGAGCTCCCTGAGCTCCTCGAACCTCTTCTTCAGCTTCCCGTAGTTGGAGTTCTCCTCGTCGAGCTTCGCCTTCACGTTCCTCAGCTCCTCCTTGAGCGACCCGAGCTTCTGGAGGACCTCCTCGACCTGCCTCCTGAGGGCGGACCTCTCCTGGAGCAGCCTCCTCAGCTCCTCATCCTCCGAGCTCAACCATTACCGCCTCCAGCTCCCTTCCGACCTCGCCGGTTTTATACTTGCCACCCAAATCGGGCGTCGCCACGCCCCTCCTCAGCGCCTCGACGACCGCAGCCTCTATGAGCCTCGAGGCCCTCCCCAGCCGGGGATCGCCCTTGGCCGCGGAGAGCCAGTCGAGCATCATGGCCGCGGAGAGCACCGTCGCGTACGGGTTGGCGAGCCCCCTCCCGGCTATGTCGGGGGCCGAACCGTGGACCGGCTCGAAGAGCGCCATGTTGTCGCCCACGTTGGCCGAGGGGGCCATGCCCAGGCCCCCCACGACCTGGGCCGCCTCGTCCGACAGTATGTCCCCGTAGACGTTCATCGTCAGAAGCACGTCGAAGGAGAGCGGGTCCCTTATCAGGGCCATCGCCGCCGCGTCCACGTACATCTCCCTGTAGGACACGGAGGGGTGGGACCTCGCGACCTCCTTGGCCACGCGGCCGAACAGGCCGTCGGTCTTCGGCATCACGTTGGCCTTGTGGACTATAGTCACGTGCCTCCTGCGCCTCTCGGCCTCCCTGAACGCGTACTCCGCTATCCTCCTGGAGGCCCTCTCGGTCACCACCTTGAGGGCCACCGCGGAGCCGGGGAGCTCGAACTCGAACCCCTTGTAGAGGTCCTCCGTGTTCTCCCTCACTATCAATATGTCGACGCCGTCGACCAGGGGCTTCACGCCGGGGTAGACCTTGGCGGGGCGGAGGTTCGCGTAGAGGTCGAACATCTGCCTGAGGCGCACTATCACGTCCTTCGCCGTCTCCCCCACGGGGCCCTTGAGGGCCGCGTCGGACGACCTTATCCCCTCTATCGTCTCCTCCGGCAGCGCCTCCCCCAGCTCCGCGAGGGCGGAGTCGCCCGCCCTGTAGCTGCGGAACTCCACCGAGAAACCCAGGAGGTCGGCCGCGCGCTGGACGACGGAGACGGCCACCGGCACCACCTCGGGGCCTATGCCGTCGCCCTCGATCACGGCGATCCTGTAGGCGCACATCCCTACCCGCCGCCGCCTCGGGCCGCCCGATCTTATAGCGTTTTGCGGCCGGGGATCAACCGCGCCCGGCGGACCTCTTCTGGAGTATCTTGTTGATCCCGTCCACCATCGCGTCGACGCTGGCCATCACTATGTCCGGGCCCACGGAGCGCGCGCTCGCGGTGTTGCCGAGCTCGTCGGACACCTTGACTATGACCTCCCCCAGCGCGTCCGACCCGCCCGTTATCGCCTCGAGCCTGTACTCCAGGAGGCGGATGTCCGCCACGTCCCTGACGACCGACTGTATGGCCCGCAGCGCGGCGTCCACCGGCCCCACCCCCACGCTGGAGGTGCTGACCTCGCGGTCCCTCAGCCTGACGCGCACGGAGGCGGTCGGGCTTATCCCCATGCCCGTGACGACCACCAGGCCGGCCAGCGAGACCGCCGCCTCCTCCTCGGGCAACCTCCCCACCACGCTCCTGGTTATCGCCAGGAGGTCCGCGTCCGTCACCGTCTTGCCCATGTCGCCCAGGCGCTTCACCTCGCGCACTATCTGGCGCAGTTGCTCGTCGCTGACCTCTATCCCGTACTCCTTGAGCATCGCCCTTATGCCGTGGCTCCCGGCGTGCTTCCCGGCCACGAAGAACCTCCTGCGCCCGACGACCTCGGGGCTTATGGGCTCGTACGTCGAGGGCATCTCGAGGACCCCGTGCACGTGTATGCCGGACTCGTGGCCGAACGCGTTGTCCCCCACTATCGCCTTGTTCGGCGGCGGGTAGACGCCGGTGAGCCTTGCGACCAGGCGGGAGGTCTCGTATATCAGCTCCGGCTTTATCCCCACGTCCTTCCCGTACAGGAACTTGAGGGCCAGGGCGACCTCCTCGAGGGCCGCGTTCCCCGCCCTCTCCCCTATCCCGTTTATCGTGGCGTGGAACTGCTGCGCGCCGGCGAGGACCCCGGACAGGCTGTTCGCGACCGCGAGCCCGAAGTCGTCGTGGCAGTGCACGCTTATCAGCTTGCCGGGCGCCGCCTCCTTCGCCATCCTGACGAGCTCGGCCATCCTCTCCGGCGTCGCGACCCCCACCGTGTCCGGTATGTCCAGGACGTCGGCGCCGGCGGCCGCGACCTCCGAGAACACCCTGCGGAGGAACTCGGGATCCGTCCTGGTGGCGTCCTCCGCCGAGAACTCCACCTCCACCCCGTGGGACTTGGCGTAGCTCACCGCCTCCACGGCGCTCGCCAGGGCCTCCTCCCTGCCCATCTTCAGCTTGTACTTCAGGTGTATGTCGGACGTGGCTATGAAGACGTGGACCCTGTCCACGCCGGCCGAGAGCGCCCTGTCGACGTCGCCCTTGATGGACCTGGCGAGCGCCGCCACCCTGGAGCCCAGGCCCAGCGAGGCTATCCTGCGGACCCCCTCGAACTCCCCCTCGCTCGAGGCGGGGAACCCGGCCTCTATGACGTCCACGCCGAGCTTGTCCAGCTGCTTGGCTATCTCCACCTTCTCGTCCGGCGTCAGGGCGACGCCCGGCGTCTGCTCCCCGTCCCTCAGGGTCGTGTCGAACACGTATATCCTGTCCGCGGATAGGGGGGTCAGGCCGCTCCTCACGCGGTTCACCCTATCTTCATCAGGCGCCTTACCTGCTCGCCCACCCTCTCTATCTGGTGCGACTTCACGGCCTCCACCAGGCGCCTCATCTCGGCGGAGCTCCTCTCGACGTCGCCCGTCCACTCCTTGGCGAAGTCGCCCGACTGGATCTCCCTCAGTATCGCGCGCATGTTCTCCCTCACGCGCTCGTCTATCACGCGGGGACCCCTCGTGAGGCCGCCGTAGCGCGCCGTCTCGGAGACCGATTCGAGCATGCGCGAGAGCCCGCCGGACTGTATGAGGTCCACTATGAGCTTCAGCTCGTTCAGCACCTCGAAGTACGCGACCTCGGGCTGGTATCCGGCCTCGACGAGGACCTCGAACGCCCTGAGTATGAGGTAGGTGACGCCCCCGACCAGCACCGTCTGCTCCCCGAAGAGGTCCGTCTCGACCTCCTCCTTGAACGTGGTCTCTATCACGCCGGCGCGGGTGGAACCTATCGCCTTCGCGTACGCCAGGGCCAGGTCCTTCGCCGTCCCGGACGCGTCCCGGGCCACCGCCACCAGCGAGGGCACCCCCCTCCCCGCCACGTACTCCTCCCTGAGGCGGGGGCCGGGGCTCTTGGGCGCGACCATGAAGACGTCCGCCCACTCAGGCGGGCGTATGAGCCCGTAGTGGATGTTGAAGGCGTGGGCGAACCCCAGCGCCGCGCCCCTCCTCAGGTTCGGCGCCACCGCGCTGGAGTAGACGGAGGGCTGCTGCAGGTCCGGTATGAGCATCTGGACGACGTCCGCCCTCCTGACGGCCTCCTCTATGGGGAGGGGCTCGAAGCCGTCCTGGGAGGCCAGCGACCAGGAGCGCCCGTCCCTCCTGAGGCCCACGTAGACCTCGACGCCGCTGTCCCTCAGGTTCAGGGCCTGAGCCCTCCCCTGGCTCCCGTACCCTATCACCGCCACCCTCCGCGAGAGTATGGGCTCCAGGGACACGTCGTTGTCGTAGTATATCTTGGGCATCACCTCACCTCCAACGCCACCACGCCCGTGCGCACGACCTCCTCAAGTACTTTCCCACGGGCCAGGGAGTCGACGAGGGACGTTATGTAGTCGGGGGAGCCGACCGCCTGTATGATCGCGCCCCCCGGGGACTCCGCTATCACCTTGAGCTCGCCGTCGCCCCCGACCCCCGCCGCGACGCCCTTGCCCTCCGGCTTCACCCTGATGAGGGCCAGCTCCCTCTGCACCGCCCTCCCGGGGTCCAGGCGCGCTACATCTATCACGTCTATCGTGCGCCTGAGGACCCTCGCGAAGTCCTCGGCCGTCTGCTGGTCGCCGCGCATGGTTATCGTCATCCTGGAGGTGTCGGGGCGCTCCGTCACGCCGACCGCGACGCTCTCTATGTTGAAGTTCCTCCTGCGGAACTGGGAGGCCAGCCTGAACAGCACCCCAGGCTTGTTCTCCACCAGCAGGGAGTAGATCACCAGGTCTTCGGAGCTCATCGCCTGCCATCCCCCAGCAGTATCTCGTTGAGGGTCTTCCCGGGACCCACGAACGGGTAGACGTCCTCCTCCGGGTGTATCGGCACGTCTATGACCGTGGTCACCTCGTTGCGTATGGCCTCCCTGAACGCCCTGCGGAACTCCTCGATGGAGTAGACCCTGATCCCCTCCGCGCCGAACGACTCGGCCAGCCTGACGAAGTCCGGGTTGGCGCCGAATATCGTGGCCGCGTACCTGCGGTTGTAGAAGAGCCTCTGCCACTGCGCCACCATCCCCAGGGACGAGTTGTTCAGTATGACGACCACCACCGGGAGCTTCTCGTCTATGCTCGTGGCGAGCGAGTTCATGGTCATCATGAAGCTCCCGTCGCCGGCTATGTCGACGACCGGCACGTCCGGGCGGGCGGCCTTGGCGCCTATCGCGGCCGGGAACCCGAAGCCCATCGTGCCCAGCCCGCCGCTGGTTATGAACGTCCTGGGCTTCAGGACCTTGAAGTAGAGCTCCGCCCACATCTGGTTCTGCCCCACCTCGGTCGTCACAACCGCGTCCGGCGGCAGCTCCTCGCGCATCGCCCTCAGTATGTACGGGGGGGAGAAGTCGGACCTGGCCCCCACGACCACGTCGCGCCACTGGGAGACGACCTCCTCCACCCTCCTGCGCCACGCGCCCCAGTTCCCCGTCCTCGCCCTCTCCCTGAACATGCTCAGCAGCAGCCCCAGGCTCGCCCTCAGGTCGCCGGTGACTGCGTGGTGGGCCTTGACGTTCTTCCCTATCTCCGTCGGATCCACGTCGAAGTGCACGATCGTGGCGTCCGGCGCGAACCCCCTCACCTCCATCGTCGTCCTGTCGGAGAACCTCACCCCTATCGCCAGCACGAGGTCCGCCTCGTTGATCAGCTTGTTGGCCTGCACAGTTCCGTGCATCCCCACGGGCCCGAGGGATAGCGGGTGGTTCTCCGGGATCGCGCCCTTCCCCATCAGCGTCGTGGCCACCGGTATCATCGCGGACTCCGCCAGCTGCAGCAGGTAGTCGTGCGCCCCCGACTTTATCACGCCGCCGCCCGCCAGTATTATCGGCCTCTCGGACTCCAGCAGCAGGTCGAGGGCGCGCGCCACCGCCGCCGGGTCCGGCGGCACGTAGGGCCGGTACCCCCTGATGTCCACGCGGTCCGGGAACACCATCTCGGCCTCCCCCGTCTGGACGTCCTTCGGCAGATCTATGTGAACGGGCCCCGTGCGCCCGGTGGAAGCCAGGAAGAACGCCGCCTTGGTGACGTAGGGCACCTCGGACGGGCTCAGCGGCTGGAACGAGTACTTCGTTATGTGCGTGTATATCCCGACGGCATCTATCTCCTGGAACGCGTCCCTGCCCATCATGGACGTCGCCACCTGGCCGGTTATCGCGACGAGCGGCGTCGAGTCCATGTAGGCCGTCGCGACCCCGGTGACCATGTTAGTCGCCCCGGGCCCCGAGGTGGCGATGCACACGCCGACCCTCCCGGAGGCCCTGGCGTACCCGTCCGCCATGTGCGCGGCCGACTGCTCGTGCCTAGCCAGTATGTGCCTTATCCTGCTGTTGAGGAGCTCGTCGTAGACCGGCATTATCGCCCCGCCGGGTATTCCGAAGACCACGTCCACGCCCTCCCTCTCCAGGGCCCTGACGAGGGCGCGGGAACCAGACATGTAACTCGTCACACACCACCTCCCAGAAGGCCCCTTTCGGAAGGAAAGGGGCTTCTCACACGACAATGAGGAGCACTACGAGCGCGATGGAGGACTGCAGCGCGCCCGAGTGCTCCGCCATTGCCGCTCGCGCCTCCTGGCGAGCCCTCATAAATAAGGATATCGCGCTTCCACCGAGCCGTTTTTATTCGAACCCCCCTTGGGGAGGCCGTGCTCAGGAGC
>CAYFJD010000040.1:0-8823 GCA_964343285.1 uncultured Nitrososphaerales archaeon | reverse complement strand
CGTGGAGTCCGGGCTCGCGAGGGAGCGTGGCGGGCCCTGCGGGGTGGTGAGGTCCCCCATAGTGGGGGGAGGGTTCGTCGGGGCCGGCAATGATGGGGTCTTCAGGGTGGGCGACGCGGCGGGGGCGTCGAAGCCGCTGACGGGCGGCGGAGACGTCTGGGGCGTCGAATCGTCCTCGATGGCGGCCCTCGCCGTATCGCGCTATCTATCGGGCGAGCTCGACCTGGCAGGCGCACGCGCAATGTACAGGAGCTCCTGGAGGAAGGCCCACGGCAGGGAGGAGTCGGCCCAGAGGCTGCTCCGCGCGGTGTACGAGCACATGACCAACGAGGACGTCTGGCGCCTGCTGGGCGAGATGCGCGCGTCGGGGGTCCTGGATAATCCGCGCGCGGACTTCGACGGCTTGGGCTCGTGGGCGGTGGCTTCGCTCGGCGCCAGGGCAGTGGGGGCGATCGCTCTGGCGCGCCTCAGGGACCTCCTGCGCCTGGGCGGCTTATAGCCCCGCACTCCCACTGCACCGATCAGACGGGATCGAGCCAGGACGGACCCCCTTCGCGACGCCCCCTACCTTGTCGCGGCCGAATTTCCCATGCCTAACCGACGTCGACCCCCTGCCGGAAACGCATTTATATTGCAGGTGGGCCCTGCCGGCGGAGGGTTGAGCGAGATAATAGAAAGCGTTAAGGCGACGTACAGGCCGCCTCGCTGTACCTCCTGCCACAAGCCCATACTGCCGGGCGACAACGCGACCAGCTTCTATTGCCCTCAATGCGGGCAGGTGCTCATATGGAGGTGCAGCAAGTGCAGGAACGAGGTAGTCAGGTACAAGTGCCCCCACTGCGGGTTCGAGGGTCCCTGATCCGGGGTGAGGCGGGATGTCCAAGGTCCTCGTGAGGATAAGGATACTTCCAACCGACACCTCGGTGGACCTGAAGGAGCTGGCGAACCGCGTGGCGAAGGCGCTCGAGGGGACGGCGGACGTCGTCAGGGCGTCCGAGGAGCCGATCGCCTTCGGCCTGAGCGCGCTGATCATAGACCTGGTCATGGAGGAGAGGGAAGGCGGGACCTACGACGTGGAGCAGGCGATATCGTCGGTGGAGGGGGTCAGCGAGCTCGACGTGGTGAGGGTCAGCCTGCTCTCAGGCAGATGAGGGATTACGTTGGACGGATACCGCTCTCCCTAAGCGCTCATTCCACTCGTATAAATTCGTGATAGCACCCAGGGAGTTCCCCCGGCGTTCACGTTATTCGCAAACGCCTCCCTCGCCCTCGGCGTCCCGAAGGGCCTCCCGATCCAGAACGCCTCGTGGCAGCAGCTGGGCTCAGGGACCTGAGGTCCGGCGGGCCCCCATAAATGGCGGTTTGTTCGCGCATCCCCGAGGGGGATGAACGGATCGCGGGCGATGTGGGCCCGGTCTAATCGATGGCGCGAGCTCCTACCCCTGGGGGCGAAGCCCGGATCGGGGCGACCGCACGTTAATCGTTGACGGAGCCCCGTGGGACGATACCCAGTGGACGAGGCGATCAAACTTAAATAACGCTCGCAGGTGAACCACGAGGGGGCCCGTAGCTCAGCCAGGTAGAGCGACCGGCTCTTAACCGGTCGGTCGCGGGTTCAAATCCCGTCGGGCCCGCCAGTGATATATAGAATTAGTCGGTAGGCGTAAAATTCTGGGACGCTAAACGTAAAAATGAGATCGGGGAGACCCCCATCGATGAGCGAAAGGACCGAGAAGTACTACGAGATGGCGATCTCGCTCAGCAAGTTCTACGGGGGGAAGATACAGGTACTGCCGAAGGTGCCGGTGAGGTCCCTGGACGACTTCTCGATATGGTACACGCCGGGAGTAGCCGGCGTCTCGAAGGCCATAGCCCAGGACCCCGATAAGAGCTTCGAGCTGACCAGCAGGTGGAACACGATCGCGATAGTCACGAACGGCACGAGGGTACTGGGCCTCGGCAACATAGGCCCCGAGGCGGCCCTCCCGGTCATGGAGGGAAAGGCCCTGATCTTCAAGTACCTGGGCGGCGTGGACGCGTTCCCGCTCGTGGTGCGGGCGAAGACGAAGGAGGAGCTGGCGGACGTCGTGGAGCGCGTCTCGCCGGCCTTCGGCGGCGTCAACCTAGAGGACATAGCGCAGCCCGACTGCTTCTACCTGTTGGACAGGCTCCGCGAGACGCTCGACATACCGGTGTGGCACGACGATCAGCTCGGGACGGCCGCGGCCACGCTGGCCGGCCTCGTGAACGCGCTGAAAGTGGTGGGGAAGAGGCTTAGCGACGTGAAGATAGTCATGCTGGGCGCCGGGGCCGCTAACATAGCCGGCGCGAGGCTCCTGATCGCCGCCGGCGCGGACCCCAAGAAGATCATATTGATAGACAGCAAGGGCACCCTCTACCCGGAGAGGGAGGACATGGATAAGCTGCAGCTCGTCCACCCGTGGAAGTACGAGCTGGCCTTGAAGACTAACGGGGAGAGGATAGCCGGCGGGCTCGACGAAGCGATAGTTGGGGCCGACGTGCTGATAGCGGCGTCCACGCCGGGGCCCGGGGTCGTGAAGAAGGAGCAGGTGAGGAAGATGGCGAAGGACGCAATAGTGTTCGCGGAGGCCAACCCGGTGCCGGAGATCTGGCCGTGGGAGGCGAAGGAGGCCGGGGCCAGGATAGTCGCCACCGGGAGGAGCGACTTCCCCAACCAGATAAACAACAGCCTGGTGTTCCCCGCGGTCTTCAGGGGGGCGCTCGACGTCAGGGCCAAGAAGATCCTGGACGAGATGGTGATAGCCGCGGCCCTCGAGCTGGCGAAGTTCGCGGAGGAGCGCGGGCTCTCCGAGGACTACATAATACCGACGATGGAGGAGTGGGAGGTCTACCCGAGGCTCGCCACGACGGTCGGCCTGAAGGCGATCGAGATGGGGGTCGCCAGGATCAAGCTGTCGAGGGACGAGCTGTACGAGCGCGCCTACAGCACGATCAAGCTGTCGAGGGAGATGCTGGCGACGCTCGTCAAGAATAACTTAATTAGCCCTGTGCCGGCGGAGTGACCAGGATGGCGAGCACGGTTATCATCAGGCCGGCCAAGGAGGAGGACACCAGCAGGATAGTCGAGCTCGTCTCCAGGCTCAAGCGCCTGAACGGGGAGTTCGACCCGCTCCTGACGCCGATCGAGGACCTGGAGAACGAGGTCATCAAGTACGTGCAGAACACGATGAAGGACCCCAACTCCGTGATCCTAGTAGTGGAGGACGCCGGCAAGGTTCAGGGGGTTCTCATAGCCAAGTTGGTGGATAGGTGCTTCTACAAGCCGCGCGTGGTGGGCCAGATAGCCGATGTGTACCTGATGCCGGAGTACAGGAGGAGGGGCCTCGGCTACAAGCTGATAATGGAGGCTGAGAAGGTCCTCAAGTCGAAGGGCGCCGAGATGATATTCGCCGAGTTCCCGGAGAAGAACGTCATCGCGGAGGGATTTTACAGGAGGCTGGGCTTCAGGAACCTCACGGGGGTCTTCGCGAAGGAAGCCTGAGATATTCCCATCAATAATATAAAATTTAATATAATAAGTTTTAAAATTTAAATTTACTTCTTTATCTTAATTTCCTGGACTTCCGTTATCTTCTCCACGACGCCCGCCGCTATGGTCCTGCCGGAGTCCCTGAGGGCGAACCTGCCCAGCTGCGGTATGCTCTTGTACTCCTCTATGCTGAGCGGCTTCAGCGGCCTGATCTTGATGACCGCCGCGTCGCCCGTCTTGAGGCTCTTCGGGTTCTCCTCGGTCACTTGGCCGGTGCGCGGGTCGAGCTTCTGGACCAGCTCCACTATCTGCGCGGGCACCTGGGCTGTGTGGGCGTGGAGCACGGGCGTGTAGCCCGCGGCTATCGCGGTCGGGTGGTACACGACCACTATGCGCGCCAGGAACTCCTTGGCGACGGTGGGCGGGTTGTCCAGGTGGCCGACCACGTAGCCGCGCTTGACGTCCTCCTTGGAGACCCCCCTGATGTTGAAGCCGATGTTGTCGCCCGGGACCGCCTCCTGTATCGGGGTGTGGTGCGTCTCTATCGACTTGACCTCGCCGACCACGCCGGAGGGCATTATGACGACCGTGTCGCCGACCCTGAGCACGCCCGTCTCGACCCTGCCCACGGGGACCGTGCCGACGCCGGTGATGGAGTAGACGTCCTGGACGGGTATCCTCAGCGGCTTGTCTATGGGCTTCGGCGGTTCCTCGAACTCGTCGAGCGCCTCTATGAGCGTCTTGCCCTTGTACCATGGCATGTTCGAGGATGGCTCCACCAGGTTATCGCCCTTCCACCCGGAGACGGGCACGAAGTTTATCTTGTCGACCTTGTAGCCCACCAGCCTCAGCAGCTTGGAGACCTCGTTCTTGACCTCCTCGTAGCGCTTTTGATCGTAGGGCGGGGTCGTCGCGTCCATCTTGTTTATGGCGACCACCAGTTGGTTGACGCCGAGGGTCTTCAGGAGGAACGCGTGCTCCCTCGCCTGGCCCTCGTCTGAGAGGGCGGCCTCGGTCTCGCCCTGCTTGGCCGACACGACCAATATGGCGGCGTCGGCCTGGCTGGCGCCCGTTATCATGTTCTTCACGAAGTCCCTGTGGCCCGGCGCGTCTATCAGGGTCCAGTAGTACTTCTTGGTCTCGAAGTCCTGGAACGCCAGGTCTATCGTGATGCCCCTCTCCCTCTCCTCCTTCAACCTGTCCAGGACCCACGCGAACTTGAAGGTGTCGCCGGCGCCCAGCTTCTCCGACATCTTAGCGTACTCCTCGATGGTCCTCTCGTCCACCTTCCCCAGGAGGTATAGTAGGTGACCGACTAAGGTCGACTTTCCGTGGTCCACGTGCCCCACTACGACCAGGTTTAGGTGCGGTTTGGACGGTTTCTGCCTCTCGGACATAGCTCTCCGCCGCTTTCGCAGGCCCCTCTATATTTAAGGATTTAGGCGCGCGGCGACTTCCTGTGAGTTCGCGGGCCATCGGCCGGCCTGTGCCCTGGCCTCCAGGAAGGCCCTGGCCGCCCTTATTATCTCCCAGAAGGCGTCCTGGTTGCTCAGGCTGTTCACGTCCACCGCCTTCTCCGGCGGCATCCCCATCAGTATTCTCTTGACGGGGACCTCCACCTTCTTGCCGCTCAGGGTCCGCGGTATAGAGCTCACCTCTATTATCGCGTCCGGCGTGTACCTTGGCGAGAGCCTCTCGCGGAGCGCCCTCCTGATCTCGTCCTTCATCCGATCGTCCAGGTGCCCCGACTTCGTGCTCACGAACAGCAGGAACAAGGTCTCCCCTGAGTAGTCCTCAACGCCTATGGCCAGGCTGTCGGCGACGAACGGCAAGGACTCCACGACCTCGTATATCTCCCCGGTTCCGAGCCTCACGCCCCTCCGCTTTATGGTGGCGTCGGATCTCCCGAGGACGGTGCAGTACCCATCGGACCTTATCACGAGGAAGTCGCCGTGCCTCCACACGCCCTCGAAGGCGCTGAAATACGTCGACCTGTAAAGCGCGAAGTCGCGGTCGCCCATCAGGTAGAGGGGCATAGACGGGAACGGCTGCCGGATCACGAGCTCCCCCGGCGCGTCGCGGACGGGCGATCCCGCGTCGTCGTAGGACTCGACGTCCATCCCCAGGCATCTCTTGCCGGTGACGCCCGCGTAGACCGGCACTATCGGCACGTTGGCTATCAGGTCCCCGAATATCTCGGTCCCGCCGCTCATCGAATCGATCCAGAGGTCCTCGCGCACGCTGTTGACGATCCACCTGAACCCCTCCGCCGGAAGGGGCGCCGCGGTGACGCCTATGGTCCTGAGTTTCCTCAGGTCGAAGTTCTCCCCGGGGCGCAGGCCGCGCCTCATGCTCTCGATTATCAGCGACGCCGCCACCCCCACGTAGCTCGCCCCCGTGCGCTCCATCACCCTCCACATGTTCTCCGGATCCGGGTACAGCGGATTACCGTCGTATGTGGCCACGGAGGCGCCGGCCATGAGCGCGGCCATGTGCCTGTTCCAGGCGACCCAGCCGGTGGACGAGAAGAACAGCACGAGGTCGCTCGACCTGTAGTCCGAGCATAGCTCCCCCACCTTGTGGGACTCCACAGTTATTCCGGCGTGGCCGTGCACGGGCGCCTTCGGTATCCCGGTCGTGCCGGAGGTAAATAGGACCCAGAGCGGATGTTCGGAGGGCACCTGCGCGAACTCGGGGCGGGCCCTCCCCGAGAGCCCGTCCTCCATCGGGATGGATCCCGGGACGTGGCCCTCGAGGTAGCTGAGCGACGCCAGGGGACCCCTGAACCCCAGGGCGTCCAGCACCCTGCGAAGGTCATCGGCCTTCTTAACGCGCTTGCCGGAGTAGACGTAGCCGTCGACCGCCAGCACGGCCTTCGGCCTCAGTATCTCGAGCCTCTTGAGCGTGGACTCGGCACCCAGCTCCGGAGGTATCGCGCTCCACACGGCGCCCAGCGCCGTCGTCGCCAACATGGCGATGAGCGTCTCAGGTATGTTAGGCATCACGGCCGCCACGACGTCCCCCTTTCCCACCCCCAGCGACTCGAGGAAGCGCTCCATGGACCCCACGCGGTCGCGGAGCTCCGACCAACTGAGCCTGACCTCGGGGCGCGCCTCGGACATCCCCACGACCGCCGTTTCGCCGGGCGCGATATCAGCGCGCCTCAACATGTTCTCGGCGTAGTTGAGCTCGGCCCCGACGAACCACCTGGCGCCCGGCATCCAGCCCTCGCGCACCACTTGGAAGTCCTTCGACCTTTTTATATCGAAGAAGTCCCACAGCGTCCTCCAGAAGACATCGCCGTGCGCGATGGACCATCTCCACAGCTCGTCGTAATCATGGAATTCAAATCCATACTCATCTTCCAACCATTTGATGTACCTAGAAATCGCGCTGTTCCGCAGGCGATCCTCCGTCGGGGTCCAGATGGGGGGTTCTACGCCGCGGGCATCCGGCATGACCATGGATTGATGATCCTGTGCACTAAATAACTTTGGCCCACGATGCACCGATCGGAACTAGGCACGGCAACGGGTTCCCGCGCGCCGGAGACGCGAAGGGCAGAGCCCCACCTGCGGATGAGAGCGCGCCCCACTCAGCCCAACGCGGTCGGAAGCTCCGAGCGCGCGGCGAAAGCGGGGCTCCGAGAAGGGGGATCAGGTTAGCTCGTACCCGGTCCTCAGCGCCCTCTCGTTTACCTCGACCCAGTTGGGGTTCGTCACGGACCTCATGGCCCTGATCAGCGGATCCAGGCCGACGAGTCCCAGCTTGGCGGCGAAGTAGCCGAGCATGACCATGTTCGCCGTCCTTATGTTCCCCACGCGCTTCTCGGCCACCTCCGTGAAGGGCGCCATCAGCACCCTTCCGGCGTCCTTCGGGGCCTCCTTTATGAAGGTGGAGTCGAGCACGAGCGTCGCGGACTTGCCCACCAGCTTGTAGTACTTCGACATCTGATCCGTGTACATGAAGACCGCTATGTCGGCCCTCTGGACGGTCATCAGGTCCGGCTCCTCGTCCTTCGCGACTATCAGCTCGGCCTTCGAGTCGCCTCCCCTCGTCTCCGCGCTGTACTCCTCCGAGTTCACGACGTAGTACCCCTCATCCACGAGGGCCTTGCCCAGTATGTACCCGGCCAGCAGGATCCCCTGTCCTCCCCTTCCCGCTATAACTATCTCGTGCATGGAGTTCATGGCGACAGCGCCTCCAGCTTCCCCTTCAACCCATACATAGATAAGTAGTTCTCCATGTAGCTCGGCTCGTTCTTCTCCAGGAAGACCCCGCACGTTATTTCCTCGTCCCAATCGTACTTTATCTCGTTCGCGTTCGCCACCTTCTTGAACTTCACCACCTTCTTCAGGCGAGAGTAGAGCTCGTACGGATCCCTCATGTTTATGTGCCTGCCGAAGATCTCGGGGCACGTCGATAGGATCTCTATCCACCTGAACCCCTTCATCAACAGGGCCTTCTTGACGGTCTCGCGTATCAGGTTGGGGTGGGTTATGCTCATCCTGGCGACGAAGTTCGGGCCTATGGAGTACACCACCCTGGTCGCGTCGAGCGGGTTCTCCGGGTTCCCCCTCGGGGTCGTCGTGGAGTAAACCTTGTGCGGGGTCGTGGGCGCGAGCTGGCCGCCGGTCAGCCCGTAGGTCATGTTGTTGACCATTATCACGAGCATGTCGAAGTTCCTCCTGGCGGCGTGTATCATGTGGTTGCCGCCTATCGACGCTATGTCGCCGTCCCCGCTGAACACCACCGGTATCAGGGATGGGTTCGCCAGCTTGACGCCGACCGCGAAGGGGACGGCGCGGCCGTGCGGCGTGTGGGCGGAGTCGAACTTGACGAACCCGGAGGCGCGCCCGGTGCAGCCTATTCCCGTGATGAACACGATCTTGTTGGGATCGAGCTTCCCCTCCTCGTGCAACTCCTTAACTGCCCAGAGGAACTGCTGGAGGGCTATCCCTATGCCGCAGCCCGGGCACCAGATGTGCGGCAGCCTGTCGGTCCTCAGGTACGCGTCCAGCGGGTGGGATGGCCTCTCCTCGAGCATCACCATAGCTTCCACCCCCTCGACTCTATCTCGCCCAGGATCTCATCGGGCGAGGGCAACGTGGGAACGGGGATGTCCAAGTTGTAGAGGGTCGGGTTCGACACCTTATTTCTGTTGTCCCACAGTATGCCCTTGAGGATCTGGTAGAGCTGCCCCTGGTTCAGCTCCACCGTCACTATCTTGCTGGCGCGGGCGGCCGCCGCGACGAACGCCTCGTCGTCGAAGGGCCAGAGGGATATGGGGCGGAACAGCCCCGCCCTCACCC
>CAYFJD010000039.1:0-8872 GCA_964343285.1 uncultured Nitrososphaerales archaeon | reverse complement strand
GCCTCACGAGGCGCGGAGGCCGCCGGCGTTAATAACGGTTCCGGCCGCCTGCCCCATCGATCCCCCCGCGCGGGTCGCCGCGGCCCCTCGCCCCCGGCGGTGCCAGCTTCGGCTGGAGTTCCACGAAGTTTATGAGGCAGGCCGTAGTCGGCCGAGCTCGTGAGCGACGACCTGGAGCTCGAGATGATATTGGCCAAGAAGAGGCGCGAGCTCCTGGCCATGGCGTCCCGCGCCAGCACTGGCGGGACGGAGCCCCAAGCCAAGAGGGATCCGGTCGAGGTGCTGCGCGGCGTGCTGGTGGAGAGGGGGGACGAGGTGCTCGAGGCCGCCCTCTCCCAGTACCCCAAGGAGGCCCGCAGGGTGGTCGAGAAGCTGGCGGAGCTCGTCGAGCGCGGCGCCGTAAAGGAGAAGATAACTGGCAGGCAGCTGCTGTGGCTCTTCAGGCAACTCGGGTTAGACGTCAGGTTGGAGACGAAGATCTACGTGGAGCAGGACGGCCGCTTCGTGCCGCTCATAGACGCCATGAAGCGCGAGGAGTGAGGGAGCGTCACTTCAAAGGCACGTAGAGAGAGCTCCTGGTCGCACCTATCCCCGGCTCGCCGTGTACCACGCGCTTGCACGTCTGAACGTACTCGCCCAGGTAGTGCCCTATCATCTCAGGCTTTATCTCGACCTGGACGAACTCCTTGCCGTTGTACACGCTCACCGTCTTCCCGACCATGAACGGCAATATTACGAGATCCCTCAGGTGGGTCTTCAGGACCTTCCCGTCGCCGGCGGACCTCAGCTTCTCCAGGAATTTCCTCTTCGCCGGGCTCAGCCCCCTGTTCAGGCTCCTCCTGGCCCTCGACGGCAGCAGCTGTATCACCTGGTCCAAGGGCATGTTCATCAGCTGCTCCACGGTGTAACCCCTGTACCTGAACTCCTTGGGCATACGCTATCCTCAGCCCCACGAGACCATATTAAAATTTAACGGGAGGGGCAGGGGCGCTATACTCCCCTCACCCCGCCCCTTCCGGTCTTCCTCGCGGCTATGTTGCCGACCTTGGCTCCCGGCGGGGCGTTCCTCGGCACGGTGGTCGGGTGGCCCGGGTGCTGATGCCTACCGCCGCCGTGCGGATGGTAGACGGCCGCCATCGCAACCCCTCTAACCAACGGGTACTTCCTGCCCTTGGCGCGCATCAGGCGCCATTTGTTCCCGGCCTTGAGGAACGGCTTCTCGTCCTTGCCGCCGCCCGCCACGACCCCGATGGTGGCCCTGGCGCGCTTGTCGAGCTCCAGGGTCTTCCCCGATGGGAGCTTGACTATGACCGTGTCCTGGGCCTGCGTCAGCACCACAGCGGCCGCGCCGGGCGCGCGGGCGAGCTCGCCGCCATCCCCCAGGGATCTCTCCACGTTAGAGATGAAGGTGCCCTCCGGTATCCTCCAGAGGGGGAGGATGTTGCCGTTGACGAGCGGGGCCTCCGGGCCCATGTACACCGTCGCCCCCTTCTCCAGGCCCGCGACCGCCGGCACGTAGGCCACCGTGCCGTCGTCGAACCTGAGGCGGGCGAGAGGGGCCTGGCGCCCCCTCTCGTGGACCAGGTCCTCCACGATCGCCTGGTGGGTCTCGTCCGGCGGGAACGGCGGGTAGGACGCTGGCGCAACCTTGCCTACCTTGCGCGCCCTGAACTGGGAGCCGCCGCGGCCGCGCCTCTGCACCAGTATCCTCTTGCCCATCGCGCGCCACCTACATGAGGCCCAATTTAGAGGCTACGTCGACCGCCTTGTACTCCGGGGACAGCTTGACGTACGCCTTCTTGCCCTTCGGCGTGTTCATCACGTTGACCTTCTCGACCTTGACGTCGAAGAGCACCTCCACGGCGCTCTTTATGTCGCTCTTGGTCGCGCCGCGATCGACTATGAACGCCAGCTTGTTCTCCTTCTCCATCATGAGGTACGTCTTCTCCGTCAGCAGCGGCATCTTAATTATCTTGAAGGCCCTCTCGCGGTCCATGGATCGACGCCACCTCCGAGAGCGTTTTGGGCAGGGCCCTGAGGGCGGATACGCTCCACACAGTTAACCTTCCCGGCTTGCCGCCCGGCGCGAGGTCGAGCACCGACACGTCCTTCGCCAAGACCACGTCGACTCCGGGCAGGTTCCTGGCCGCCCGCCCTATCCCTCTATCGGAGGACACCACTATGAGCAGGCTCTTCCCGACGTCGCGGGCCCTTCCCCTCCAGCGGGCCTTGCCGCCCCTATCGCTACGATCCGCCGCCCTCTCCACGTCCTCCAAAAGGCCGAGCTTCCCCAACAGCGCCCTGAGGTCCTTGAGCTTGCTCAACGATTCGATCTCGTCCGACACCACTATCGGCACCTCCAGGGAGTCGGGAACCCTGTGCCCTCTCGACCTGACGAGCTCCAGGAGCGCGGTGGCCGCTATCGCGGAGGCGGTGGCCAGCCTGCGCTCCTTCACGTTCACCCTCTTGTAGATGATCTTCTCAACCTTCGGCGGATGGGCGGCCCTCCCCTTGCGGACCCCGGCGACGCCGGCCGCCTGGCCGGCCCTCGGGTAGCCGCTCCCCTTCACGCGCGCCAGCCTGGCCATGCCCAGGTCGACGCCGAAGGATTCGGCCGAGGTGCGCTCGCCGGCCATCGGGTCTGTGCCCTTCGGCTGCAGCCTATGGGTAAACAGCGCCCAGAAGACCCTATTTATGAGGTCGGGCCTGATCGGCACGTCGAACACCGGCGGCAGCTCCACCTCCCCGGACTTCTCGCCCGCCAACGAGTACACGGGGACCACGCGGCTCATGCCTCGACACCCCCCTTGACGCTGTCGACGTACCTTATCGCGGGAGCGCCCAGGCGCAGGGAGGGCGGCCTGATCGGGTATCTGAGCACGACAGGCCTCTTCGCCGTGCCCGGCACCGACCCGGCGAGCACCACGTACTTGCCGCGCACTATCCCGAAGTGCAGGAAGCCGCCTGGAGGAGTTATCGGCCTCTCGGACTCGTCCGCCACCAGGAGGATCCGCTTGTTGTACTCCACCCTCTGGTGGAACCCCGTCTGACCGGCCATGGGAACGGAGCGCATGACCGCGGCAGGATGCCAGGGGCCAAGGGTCCCTGGCTCCCTAACGCTCTTCCTGGACTTGTGCTGCTTGCGTTTTATGCCGAACCTCTTCACGGGGCCCTGGAATCCCTTGCCCTTCGTCACGGCCAACACGTCCACGAACATGCCGGGCTTCACGACGTCCTCGATCGAGACGCTGCCCCCTATGAGCGATGAGAGGTATTCGAAGCGCTGCTTGACGCTGCCGCCGCCGACCGGTATCTCCATCACGAACGGCCTCTTCTGGGAGAGGCCGGCGTCCCTCGGCACGCTGTAGACGAAAGCCGACAGCCTGACCGCCTCCCCGAGGACCGACTCCAGGTCCTTCAGCGACTGCTCCAGCGGGCGGAACTTCTTCGGCTTGCCGCCGAAGACGCGCTCGTCGGAGTAATTCAGCGCGTCCCCCAGCACGTAGTGATAGCCGTCCTTATATCCGTAGAGCCTCATCCCGAAGACGTAGAGGGGAGGAGCGGCCAGGACCGTGGCGGCGCTGAAAAGCGGCTTCCCGGCGTTCGGGACGGTTTGACGATCGTCGATCATTATCACGTGCGTCATCCCCGCCTTGTACGTTATCGTGCCCAACAACCTGGGCTTCTCGCCCTCGGGCAGCTCCGGCCACGTGCGTACCCTGGGCAGGAGGCTCCCCGCCCTGGACCTCGGCATGAAAGCCAACGAGCCCCTCTTCGGCGCATGCTGCTTCCTGTGCCCTATAGGCCCTCCCCCCTTTGACGAGGGGCTCCTCGAAGTCCCACGGTTATTAAAGATTGTGTGGGCCCGGTGGGATTCGAACCCACGACCTTTCGGTTATCAGCCTCGCCGCCGGCGTCCAGGGGCGCCGGCTCGAACGCTCTGCCAGGCTGAGCTACGGGCCCGCTGACCCCAGGTCGGGCGCGCAATATTAGGTTATCCGCGCGTCGGCGTCCACGGAGCGCCCGGGGTGCGTCCTGCATGGCGGGCCGCCACGCAGGTGAAGATTTTAAGGTGGGATTCTTTGGCGATGAAGGTTGAGCGACCTGGGGATTTACCTCAGGAGGTACATAAGGGACATCCCGGACTACCCCGTCAAGGGCGTCATATTTCGCGACCTGACGCCGCTCTTCAAGGACCCGGAAGCGTTCAGGACGGCGGTGAAGGGCCTCAGCGAGCGCTTCCGCGACTCGGGGGTGGACGCGGTAGTGGGCGTGGAGGCGAGGGGGTTCATAGTGGGCGCGCCGGTCGCGCTGGAGCTGGGCACGGGCTTCATCCCGATAAGGAAGCCGGGCAAGCTCCCATGGCGCAAGAGGTCGGTGTCCTACGAGCTAGAGTACGGCGTGGAGACCATGGAGATCCACGAGGACGCCATCTCCAGCGGCCAGAGGGTCCTGCTCGTGGACGACCTGCTGGCCACCGGGGGGACCGCCCGCGCGGCCGCCAAGCTGATCGAGGGGATGGGGGGCATCATCGTGGGCATGGGATTCATCGTGGAATTGACGTACCTAAGGGGCAGGGAGGCCCTGAAGGGCTACCGCGTGGAGTCGTTGGTCAAGATAGACAGCTGACTTGGCCGGGGCATCAGGAGTTCGACCAAGAATATTTGCGCCACTTAGGGTCCGGATAACCGCAGTAGGCGCAGCGCTTCTTCCTAACGTTATAGGATTTATGTCCGCACCTCCTACAGATTATGTGAACTTCGTGCCTGCTGTGCTTTCCGCGGGAAGGCGTGCCCTTCATGACGAGACACCGCGGGCCAACCTCGGGCGCAACCGGAGGGATTTAAAGTTGTGGCCAGCGGCGCATCAGTCCGTGGGCGGCGATATCAGGACCACGTTGTCGCCGCGTATAACTATCACGCCGAGCTTGTTGGAGCCGCCGTCCTCCCTGAGCTCCTCGGAGCCCTCCAATAGAAGGTTCATGTGGTGGTCGTATCCCCTCAAAGTGCCGCGTATCGTGCGCCCGCCCTTCAGCTTTATGAGGACGGTCCTCCCTATGCTGCTCTGCAATATATTTAGAGTCATATCGTTATCGGACATCCTGGGCGAGATGGCGGCAGAACCTTATTTACGTTTCTCCCCGGAGCTTCGCGGGTCGGCCGCCCGTCGAACGGCCGCGCGCCCACGCCCAGGAGGACGAGCCGCGGTGGGCGCGAACCCTCCCTCGGCGCCCTCGCGCGCGGACCAAAGGGATAAAGGAAACCGGGACGCGGAAAGCGCGTGCCTGCGCCCAAACTGAGGTACTTCTCGAAGCACGAATCGCGCGACTTATCGGGCGTCCTCCTCAGGTTGCTGGGGCGCGATCTGACGCCGCTGGCCGAGTTGGAATCCGAAGGTATCGTCCTCGTGGTGACGCGCGAGGGCACGGTTCTGGTGGGAGTCCCGAAGGAGAACCTGTACGTGCCGGCGCTCACGGACGCCGAGGCGGTGGCGGGCATAAAGGGACAGGTGGTGGTCGACGAGGGGGCCGTCAGGCACGTGGTGAACGGCGCCAACGTGATGAGGCCGGGCATAAAGAGCTACACGGACTTCGACGCGGGGGACCTGGTCGTGGTTAAGGAGGAGGTGTACGGCAGGCCCATAGCGCTCGGCGTGGCGCTCGTCCCATCGCGGGAGCTGGCGTCCATGTCGAGGGGGGTCGTCGTCAGGAACCTGCACCATCTAAGGGACCGCGCGTGGGAGCTCCTGCACGACGAAGAAACGAAGAGGCTGCTGAATAAACTGATTAAGTAATGCCGATGAAACTTAATATTTATTTACATAATAGAAAATTTTGGGCGCGCCCACCCGCGAACAACCACACGCTTATAACAGAGCGATGATGAGGAATCCCAGAGATATGAGCGGAACGGGGGGCGCCCGCAGCGAAAGCCAGAAGGTTCTATATTACATCACGAGCTACTCCCTGAGGGGCGAGGAGGACGTCAAGAAGGTCAAGGAGGACATAAGGAACAACTTCATAGTCATATTGAGGATAACGCCGCTCCTGGAGAAGGGACGTGATATAACTATAAAAGTAATAAATCAGATTTATGAATATGTAGTATCAATGGGCGGGGACGTTGCCAGGCTGGGGGAGGATCGCATCGTCCTGACGCCGCCGGGCGTCAGGATATGGAGGAGCATGGAATCGGGCGGCTGAACCTAGTACAGCCTTATGGACTCGAGGAGCTGGGGCGCGTACGCGTTCAGCTTCAGGTGCTGCTGCAGGTGGAGCGCGAACTCCTCCGCCTTCTTGCGCTCCCCGTGGACCACGAGAACCCTGCGGACCTTCCTCTGGAGCCTGGAGACGTACCTCGTAAGCTGGTTGAAGTCGCTGTGGCCGCTGAACCCCTCTATGCGCTCCACAGCTGCGTTCACCCTTATAACGCGCATCCTGCCGGTGCCAGGGTCGAAGAGGCTTATCTCCCTCGATGGGCTGTCCAGCACGCGGCGGCCGGTGGTCCCGGGCACCTGATACGATACGAAGAGTATCTTGTTCGCCGGGTCCTCGGCGAGCTCGGAGAAGTAATAGATGGAGGGGCCGCCCTCCAACATCCCGGAGGTGGCCAGGATCACCGAGGGGCCCTTCTCCTGCACTATCTCGGACCTGCGGCGCGGGCTGTCGACGACCGTGTACCAGTCCGCGAGGAACGGATCGAATCCGGCGTCCCTGAGCTCGGAGCGGAGGGACGGCGAAAGGTACTCCTGGTATAGGAGGTGTATCCCGGTGGCCTCCTTCAGCATGCCCTCCAGGTAGACGGGAACCTCCGGTATCGCCTTGGACCTTATCAGGTCGTTTATCACCAGCATGATCTCCTGCGCCCTTCCGACCGCCGGAACCGGTATGAGCACCTTGCCGCCGGACTCCAGGGTCTGCCTGAGGGAGGACGCGAACATCTGCTCCGTCTCCGCGCGCGACGGCATGACGTCCGAGCGCGAACCGTAGGTGCTCTCGATCACGAGGGTCTCGGCCCTCACGAAGTTGAAGAAAGCGGCCTGGAAGAGCCTCGTGTTGTCGAACTTGAAGTCCCCCGTGTAGACCACGTTGTGCGCGCCCTCGCCCACGTGCAGGTGGACGAGCGAGGAACCCAATATGTGGCCCGCGTTGTAGAACGTCAGCTTCACGTCGGGCGTTATGTCCGTCACGAGGTTGTAAGGGAGCGTCACCGTGTGAGCTATCATCGTCCTCACGTCGTCCCCGCTGTAGGGGGCGGACCTGCCCTCCGACTGGGACACCTTGAGGGCGTCCATGAGCAGGAGCGTGGAGAGGGCGAGCGTGGGCTCCGTCATGTAGACGGGGCCCTTGTATCCGTGCTTGAAGAGGACCGGGAGGAACCCCACGTGGTCGAGGTGGGCGTGCGAGACGACGACCGCGTCGATGTCGTCGAGCGATAGGTCGAGCCAGTCGAGCCTCGGATAGGAGTTCAGCGGGCCCCTGGCCCCCGGATGTATGCCGCAGTCCAGCAATATCCTGCTCTCCGGCGTCGAGAGCAGGAAGCAGGACCTCCCGACCTCGCGGGCCGCGCCCAGAACCGTGAGGACGACCTCCGACCTCGGGTACACGCGCCCCCTGAAGATGCGCTCCCCGACGCTGCGCAGGAAGGACATGCGCTCGTCCGCGTCCGTCAGAGCGTAGTACATCTGTTCGACCGCCTGCGAAGGTATCGGCGACGACTGCCTTATCCTGGGCCTCCAGCCGGTCTTGGCGAAGAACTCCTGCTCCGATAGCTCGGGTATCTGGAGGAGCTTCGCGTTGGTTGCCTCTATGAGGACCTCCCCCAGCGCCACGTCGAAGAATATCCTGTTTATGCCGGCCCCCCTCGGGGCCACCGACATTACGTATTCCCTGACCTCCTCCGGAGGCTTCCTGGCGGACTCGGAGGCCTTGACGATTATGCGCTTCTTGAGCTCCACGACGAGCTGGCCTATGAGGCCGCTGTTGTTCACGAAGTAGCTGGGGTTGTCCGTGTAAATCGCTATCCTGGGGCCCTCGTACTCTATCCTCGAGACCTTGGCCTCCGGCGTCAGCTTGCTCAGTATCTTTGCAACTAGCGTCTGGTTCTCCTTCAAAGCCTGGCTCATGAGGAACCCCGGCTACCCCAACGAGGACACTATCCTCTCCTTGACGCCTTCCTCCACTTCCCTATAACCTTCGGAATCTATGACCACGGCGTCTATGCCGTCGCCCGACGCGGAGTCCCTCTTCATGGCGTAGTAAACGGACTTCACCGCTAGGGATACCGCCTCCTCCTCCCGAAGCCCGTCGCGGTACCCGGATTCCAACACCCCGTAGGCGATCGGGGAACCGCTGCCCGTGGAGACGTACTTCTCGCTGCTTATCGCGCCGAAGAAGTCTATGTTGTAGAGCGAAGGCGACGAATCGTACCCGCCCACTATAACGTCCGCTATAAGTGGGAATAACCTGTAGGAGAAGAACAAGTTCGCGGCCATTGACGCCGCGGACCTTACAGGCATGCGGCGTCCCTGCTCCATCCTGTAGTACTTGGCGCCGTACCTCAGCACGTCTATTACGGCCTGCGCGTCGGCGACGACGCCCGATATCGTGATCCCTATGTGATCGTCTATTTGGTAGATCTTCCTGCCCTGACGATGGGCTATGAAGTATCCCATGGTTACCCTTCTATCCGTCGCGAGCACCACCCCTCCGTCGAACACCAAGCCGACGGTGGTGGTGCCGGTGGATCTAGCTGCGTTTACATTGTTCCAACTGACGTGCGGCAAAGCTAAGCCCTCCTATTAGAAACGCGTTGGCTTCGGAGCAGGTTCTAATAAAGTTTGCCGCCACATCGAGGAGAGCGCTGGGAGGTGC
>CAYFJD010000038.1:0-8931 GCA_964343285.1 uncultured Nitrososphaerales archaeon | reverse complement strand
GCGAGAGGAGCCTCTCGGCCAGCATGTTCGAGACTATCAGGAGGTCCACGGCGGGCCACCCCGCCGCCTCCAGCGCCCCCTCTATCGCCTCCGACGCCAGGTCCGATATCGACTTCTCCCAGTGGTCCCCCACGGGCGTCACCCGGACGGACCTCACGTACACGCCGCTCACGGCCTCACCTTCCCCCTGTACCTCGCGTACATCGCGTAGTCTATCTCGACGCGCCTCTCCACCATGCTCCTCACGGTCACGTGGGACCCGTTCCTGTCCCTCTTCTCCACGATCCCGTCCATGACCTCTATGACGAAGGCGTCGCTGCCCGCGCCGCTCCCGAAGCTGGCCAGGAGTATCCTGTCGCCCGGCTTCGACACGTCCAGGGTGGCCGCGAGGCCCATGAGGGCGCTCGCCGAGTAGGTGTTCCCTATGCGATCGTTCAGCAGCCCGGGCTCCATCTGCTCCATCTTGAAGCCGAGCTGGAGGCCTATGGCGACCGGGAAGCGGGGGTTCGGCTGGTGGAAGACCGCGTAGCTGAAGTCCTCGGGGCGGTACCCCGTCTCCTCCATCAGCCTGGTGACCGACGACCTTATGTGGTGGAAGTAGGCCGGCTCGCCCGTGAACCTGCCCAGGTGGCGCGGGTAGAGCTCCCCCTGGCGCCTCCAGAAGTCCGGGGTATCCGTCACGTAGGAGACGCCGTACGTTATGTTGGCTATGGGCTCCGTGACGCCCTCCCCCAGCACGTACGCTACGCTGCCGCTGGCCGCCGTGTACTCTAGCTCGTCCCCCGGCCTCCCCTGGGCGGTGTCGGACGCCACCACGAGGCCGGACTTAATCATCCCGGACCCGACGAGCCCCCTGACTATGTGGAGCCCCTCCGTGGCCGCCTTGCAGGCGAACTCCAGGTCGGCCGCCAGCGTGTACCTCTGCCCCAGGGCCTCCGCCACTATGGTGCTGGTCGGCTTGACCGCGTACGGCTTCGACTCCGTCCCAACGAATATGGCGCCCACCTCCCTGACGCCCGCCATACTCATGGCCCTCCTGGCCGCCTCTATCGCCATGGTCGCGGCGTCCTCGTCCTCGCTCGCCACCGCCTTCTCCCTGTTCGGCCCGCCCTCCTCGCCCGTCCAGACCCTCGCTATCTCGGACGTAGGCACGCGCCTGATCGGTATGTACGCGCCGTAACCCAGTATGTAGACGGGCCTGTCGGTCCTCAACCCGCCCTAAGCCGCGCGGCGATGGTTAATATACGTTCGCCGTAACGGTGTTAGTCTTTCAACGAAATTCACACGGCCGGGACCTGCTTGACGACCTCCGGCCTGACCTTCCTGAAGACCCTGTAGCCGCAGATGCACTTAACGCTCAGGTAGCTGTCGAGCTCCCTCTTCGTGACGCGCGCGCCGCACCTGACGCACTCGTAGATCACGTCCTCTGGCTCCTGGGCGCCGCTCAACGCGCGGCCTCGCGGATCCCCGCGCTTAAAAACGTACCTCGACTAACGTCGGCCCCGCCGACCTGAGGGCCACGTCCCCCGACAGTGGGCCGCGCCGCCCATAAGATGGGGGCGCCGCCGCCATGGCCTCCTCCCGATCAATAGTTGTTCGCGGCGAATCCGCGCGCTAGAAGAAGAACTCCTCTATGCTCGTCACGCCCATTATCTCCTCGAAGCTGTAGCCGAGGGCGTCCAGCAGCTGGTCAAAGGTGGAGCGGAGGTACTCCACGTACTTGTCCACGTCTATGTCCTCGGGCCTCGCCATGGACACCGGCTTCACGCCCAGGCCGCTGACCGTCTTCACGTAAGATATTATGTCCCCGGGCTTGACGTCCTTGCCGGCGCTCCTCAGGAGCCTCGCGGCCTTCACGTGTTGGGGGGTCGTGTCCTTATATTGATCCAGGGACTTGCTGAGCATGACGCGGAACGCCAGCTCCTCGAGCGGCACCTTCCTGTTCTTTATGTTCAGGTAGGCGGTCCTTATCATCCTCCTGATCTCGGAGCTGGCACGGTCGAAGTCCTCCTTCGAGTGGACGCCGGCGAGCACGTTCAGGACGTCGTAGAAGACCTTCTTTATGTAGTCGGGCGTGTTGCTCTTCTTCCCGGTCAGCCCCTTGACCTCCACGCGCCCGTCCTCGTAGACGCCTATGTAGTTCTTCTTCCTCTCGCTGAACGCGACGTACCTGAAGACCTTGTCCACCTCAAGGTCTATCCCGAGCTTCTCCTTCGCCCAGTTGATCAGGCCCCTGATCTGCTCCTCGCTCGGCGCCTTCACGAACAGGGAGTCCGTGTCGCCGTAGATGACCTCGAGCCCCATCTCCCTCGCGCGGTTCATTGTCTGGGTGATGGCCCAACGGCCGTAGGCGGTCGTCGCCTCCGCGACCGGCAGGTAGTAGAGCGCGAAGTTCTCGAAGCCCATGACGCCGTAGCTGGCGTTCAGTATAACCTTGAGAGCCTGGGAGATCACCGAGTAGAACTCCTTCTCCTCCTCCGTGACCCCCGGCCTCTTCGAGAGCGCCTTGAAGTAGTCGACGCGTATGTCGCGGAGGGACCCTATCAGCAACGAGGTTATCCCGCGCCTCCTCTTGCAGATCCAATGCTCAGTGTCCGGCACGCGCCTCGAGGGATCGCTGCGGCACTCCTCGTGGGGGCAGCGCACGGTCTCGTAGGATATGTTGTACACCTTGATGATGCTCGGGTACAGGGACGCGAAGTCCAGGACGACCACGTTGAAGTGGACGCCGGGGACCGGCTCTATGACCAGCCCTCCCCTGTACTTCTTGTCCTTGATTATCGCCTTGGAGTACGAGACGGACCTCGACTCCAGGTCCTCCCTGTTCGGGACTATCGCCCCGAGGCGCCTGTGCTCGAATATCAACATGCTCCTTATCCAGTTCGAGACGCTGGTCCTGGCGACGTCCGCCATCGGCATCTTCGCGATCCTCATGATGGTCAGCAGGAGCCTCATCAGCAGGTCCCCGTTGAACTCCGTCAGCTTGTACGTGAGCTCGGAGTCCACGTAGTTGTAGTACGCGAGCATCTCCGTGGACAGCTCGCTTATCGACCCCTCGAACTCGACCTTCTCGAGGCCCAGCAGGGCCTCGGCGACCGCATTGAGGGTGTGCTCTGAGTAGCGGTTGTTGAACGCGTAGCCCTGCAGGGCCCTATTGTTGAAGACCTTGTAGAGGTCGACGTGCACCCCGTGGCGGACGTGGGACTCGTTCCTGCCGAGCGATATCGGCACCGCGTCCTTCGGTATCCCGAACTTCAGGGCGCGGTGGTAGAGGTAGGGCAGGTCGAAGTCGTCCCCGTTGAACGTCACCACGACGGGGTAGTTCAGTATGTCGGCGAAGAGCGTCAGGAGGAGCTCCTCCTCGGAGTCGAAGAGGACCTCCTGGACGTCGGGGGGCAGCCTGCGCTCCCCCGCCTCCAGCTCCGGCCTCCTGAGGAGGTAGACGCGCTTCGTCCCGTCGCTCCCCACGAGCGACGCGCTTATGACCTTCTGGTCCGCCTTCGTCGGGTCCGGTATCCTGTCCATCTGCTCCGTGAACACCTCTATGTCCAGGGCCGCGCGCTTTATCCTGGGGAAGGGCTGGCTCAGGACCCGCGCCCACTCCTCCACGTAAGACCTGAAGTCCTGCTCCACCCTCTCGAGGGCCCTGGCGAGCGCCGCCCTCACGTCGTCCGGGACCTCGAACGTCGTCGGCCTGACGACCCCCGACTCCACCCTGTAGAAGGCGCCGGGGTGTATGCCCAGGTCGTATATGTAGTTCAGGTAGTACGTTATGTCGGCCTCGTAGGCCTTGACAAGGTCGCGTATCCCCTTCCTGTTCCCGGAGCCCGATATGGCGAGCGGGTCCGCCACGATTATCTTGGTGAACTTGGCGCGCGAGTCGTTCAGGAGGTCCAGCTTCTCCTCCACCCTGTACTCCACGATGTCGTCCCTGTCGCGCAGGTGGCCCAGCTCCTCCGGCATCGCCCTCGTGTACAGGTACGGCCTGTGCCCCGTCCTGTCGTAGTAGAAGCGGATCTCCTGGGACTGCGGATCGTAGAACTGGAGGTAGGCGACCCTCCTCTGCCCGTCGTAGCCGGCCCCTATGAGCAGGGAGTCCGGGATCTCGTCGTGGTGCTCTGTCAGCCTCGATATCCTCTCTATGAGCTGCGCGGGGGTGGGAGGATCCACGGGCGTCGAAGCGCCGCCGCCCCCTTTAAATCTTGAGTTTGCCCGGGGTGGCCAACCTGGCGCAACGGAATGCAATTAAGGGCCGGCGGTCCCCCGGGCGACGTGGACCTGGAGAGGCGCCTCGAGCTCGTGGAGAGGCCCCCGACGGAGGAGGTCGTGACCCGCGAGGAGCTCAGGGAGCTGCTCGAGACCGTGGAGAGGCCCAAGCACTACATAGGGCTGGAGATCTCCGGCCCGCTGCACCTGGGGAGCCTCGTCATCGTCGGCTACAAGCTGAGGGACTTCGTGGAGGCGGGCTTCAAGACCACCGTGTTCCTGGCGGACTGGCACAGCTACCTGAACGACAAGCTCGGGGGGGACTGGGACAGGATCAGGCGCGCCGCCAAGTACTACGCGGATGCCTTCAGGGCGTTCGCGCCCGGGGTGGAGGTGGAGACGGGGTCGGAGCTCTACTCCAGGACCCCCGAGTACTGGGAGTGGCTGGTGAGGTTCTCCAAGAAGGTGACCCTCCCGAGGGTGGTCAGGACGCTGACCATCATGGGCAGGAGGGCGGAGGAGTCCCTCGACTTCGCCCAATACATATATCCGTTGATGCAGGCCATAGACATAAAGGCGCTCGACCTGGACGTCGCGCACGGCGGCATGGACCAGCGCAAGGTACACATGTTGGTGAGGGACGTCTTCCCGAGGCTGGGGTGGCGGAAGCCGGTCGCGGTCCACCACCACCTCCTCCCGGGGCTCCAGGCGCCGAGGGCGGAGGGGCTGGACGAGGACGCCCAGATGGACGTCAAGGTCTCCAGCAAGATGAGCAAGTCGAGGCCCGAGGGCGCGCTGTACGTGCACGAGCCGCCGGAGGTGGTGGAGCGCAAGCTGATGAACGCGTGGTGCCCCCAGGGGGTCGTGGAGAACAACCCCGTCCTCGAGATCGCCAAATACGTGGCATTCCGCGAGAGGAGGGAGCTGAGGGTGGAGAGGCCCTCGAAGTACGGCGGCGACGTCGTCTACGGGTCGTACGAGGAGCTCGAGAGGGACTTCCGCGAGGGAAGGCTCCACCCGATGGACCTGAAGAGGGCGCTGGCGGCGGTCGTCAACGAGGTCATAGACCCCGTGAGGAGGATGTTGGCGGGGGACGAGGAGTACTTGAGGTTGCTGGGCCAGTGATGCGACCGCAAAAAGGGGCCCGTCCGCCGACCCGCGGAATTACGGGCGAATTTCCAAGGAAAAAAATCCCTATCGCTTGGGGGCCGGCGGGGACGGCCACTCCTTGGGTATGCCCTTGAGCACCTCCTCCACCGTGATGCCCTCCCTCGGCTTGTCCGACTCCGGCGCCGGCTTCCTCCTCTCCATGGCGCCGCGCCTGTAGAGGAGCAGCTTCTTCAGCTGCTGGATGGCGAACGCGGGATCCACGCCCTTGGGGCAGGCCGCGCTGCACGCGCCGGCGAAGTGGCACCTCCACACGCCGTGCGGCGAGTCGACGACCTCGAACCTCTCCTTGGCGCCCGCGTCCCTGCTGTCGACTATGTACCTGTAGGCCTGGGCCAGCGCCTGCGGCCCGAGGAACAGCTCGTCGGTCGCGGTCGTGGGGCAGGCCGAGTAGCAGAGGCCGCACTTTATGCAGTCCGTCAGCATCATGTACTCGCCGAGCTCGGCCGGCGTCTGGAGGAACTCCCTGTCGTAGTGCGCCTCCATGTCGTCCCTTATTATGTAGGGCTTGACCTTCCTGTGCTTCTCGAAGAACGGCCTCAGGTCCGTCACGAGGTCCCTTATCAGGGGGAGGTTGTTGAGCGGCCTGACCGTCACTATGCTGGAGTTGAGCGAGAGCACGTTAGTCTTGCACGCGAGCCTCTCGCGCCCGTTCACCACCATCGCGCAGGACCCGCAGACCCCCATGCGGCAGGAGTACCTGATCGCCAGGGTCGGATCCAGGTTGTACTTTATGTAGAGCAGGCCGTCGAGGACCGTGGTGAACCTGTAGACGGGGACCTCGTAGTCCTTGTAGTAGGGCTTCGGATCCCTTTCGGGGTCGAAGCGGGCCACGCGGAATATCACGGTCTTTATCGGCTTCTCGACCCCCTCCAGGTTCGGCACCTTGAACTCCAGAGCCTTCTGCTCGCCCGCGCTCATCACGCCGCACCTCCCAGGTAGAAGGTAATTATCGTTCTGGTCCCGTAGAGGAAGACGACCAGCGCCGCCAGGAACATCGTGACGTTGACCGCCTTGGACCAGGCGCTGCCCTGGTTGAGCTCCAGCAGTATTATCCTGAAGCCGTTGAACACGTGGTACGACAGCAGCGCGAGGAACGCCTCGAGCGCCGCCGCCCAGAGCGGGTCCGTGTACCTGGATATGACCGTCCAGTAGCTCAGCGCGCCGGGGTAGCCCCCGGGCGCCAGGAACGTCAGGGAGGCGAAGTGCAGGGCGCCGAGCACCAGTATGCCCAGCCCCGTTATGTACTGGATCCACATGAGTGTGGACTCGCGCATCCCCATCACCTCACAGAGGCGGGTGGGCGACTATGAAGAGCTGGTAGAACGCGTAGATCGTCAGCGCCAGCGTCAGCGCTATGAACGCCCACCCGAGGGCCCTCTGGGGGCTCCTCAGGCTGACGGGGGCATAGGGCCACTCCGGCCTTATGGGCCTGCCGACGCCGACGCCGGAGGCGGCCAGGAACAGCCTGACGCCGTTGAGGCCGTGGTAGACCGCGAACGCCGCTATTATCAGCAGGCCCGCGTGGGCGGGCACGTTGTAGAGGGAGTTCATGAGGTCGTTCCATATGTTCGGGTTGTCCGCCAGGTAGGCCGGGACTATGTCGCTCGTCTCCACCACGTGGGCTATGAGGTAGAGACCGACGACGATCCCGGTCAGCCTGTGCAGCAGGTAGAGCCACCTCTCGAAGTTCGCGTGCGATACCCTGGCCCAGCCGCCCAGGACGCCGCGCTTGTTCGCGGGGAACTTGGCGCCTGCCGACATCGCGGAACCCCCCGGCTCGCGGCTAATATTTCCTCTCCTCCGGCTGCCAGCGCGTAACGGTCACGGGTATATAGGTCAGCATCGGCCCGTCCGGCGTGTAGTACGCCAGCGTGTGCTTCATCCAGTTCACGTCGTCCCTCTTCGGGTAGTCCACCCTGTAGTGGCCGCCGCGGCTCTCCTTCCTGGCGAGCGCGCCCACCGCCACTATCTCGGCCAGCGTGACCATGTTTATCGTCTCCAGGGCCCTGAAGAGGTCCTCGTTGTAGTACTTCGAGCGGTCGGTCACCCTCACGTTCTTCACGCGCTCCTTGAGCTCCCTTATCTGCTTCACCGCGGTCGAGAGGCCGTTCTCGTCCCTGAACACGTAGACGTAGGTGTCCATGATCTTCCAGAGGTCCTGCCTTATGCGGTAGGGGCTCTCCGACCCCTCGCCCAGCCTGCTGATCCTCGTGGCCTCCTCCTCTATCAAGGACTGGGAGACGCTCGGCGGGTCGTCGGCTGACAGCGCGTACTCGGCCGCCTGGGCGCCGGTCAACATGCCGTAGACGGCGCACTCCATCGTTGCGTTGGCGCCCAGCCTGTTCGCCCCGTGTATACTGACGCACGCCGCCTCGCCGGCCGCCCAGAGCCCCTTGACGCCCGGCACCCTCCCGTACTTGTCGACGTGTATTCCGCCGTGCGTGTAGTGGGCCGCCGGCCTGACAGGGAGCGGCTCGTCCCTGGGATCTATGCCCGCGAACTCCTTGCCCAGCTCTATCATCATGGGCAACCTCTCGGTTATCCTCTCCCTGCCTATCGGGCTGAAGTCGAGGAGGACGTAGTCCAGGCCGTTCGGGCCCTTGAACCCCCTGCCCTCCATTATCTCGCGTATGATGGCCCTGGACACCACGTCCCTGGACGCCAGGTCCTTGAACTTCGGCGCGTAGCGCTCCATGAAGCGCTCCCCGAGCCTGTTGCGGAGGACCCCTCCCTCACCCCTGACGCCCTCCGTGACCAGTATCCCGGTGGGGACGAGGCCCGTCGGGTGGAACTGTATGAACTCGAGGTCCTTTATCGGGAGCCCGGCCATGTAGGCCGCCGCTATCCCGTCGCCCGTGACGGTGAGCGAGTAGGTGGAGAACCCGTACAGCCTGCCGACCCCGCCCGTCGCGATTATCCCGGCCTTCCCCAGGAACAGCTTGTGGTCCTGGGTCTTCATATCCACCACGTAGAAGCCCTTGAACGCGCCGTCCTCCAGTATCACCTTGGTCATGAAGTGCTCCTCGTAGAGGTCGACGCTCTCGCCGACGTACCTCAGGAGGTTGTCGTAGAGCGTCTGCATCTCGTAGAAGCCCGTCCTGTCCCTGGCGAACGTAGCCCTCGGGTAGGAGTGGCCCCCGAAGGGCCTCTGCGCCACCCTGCCGTCCTCCAGCCTGTTCCACGGCAGCCCCCACCTCTCGAGCATCATTATCTCGTAGGGCGCCAGCCTGACGAACATCTCTATGGCGTCCTGGTCCCCGAGGAAGTCGCCGCCCTTCACGGTGTCGTACGCGTGGAGGTCGAAGCTGTCCCCCTTCTCTGGGTACAGGACCGCCGCCGATCCTCCCTCGGCGGCGACGGAGTGGGACCTCATGACCTGGACCTTCGACACGACCGCTATCCTGAGCTTCCCCTTGCTCACCCTGGCCGCCTCGAGCGCCGCGCGGAGCCCGGCTATGCCGGATCCCATCACCACCACGTCGTAGTTCAGCGTCTCCGTCCCTGGTCACCGTTGGCTGCCAAGCCGAGTCCTCCTATTAATTTTTCCTTCCGCGG
>CAYFJD010000037.1:0-9026 GCA_964343285.1 uncultured Nitrososphaerales archaeon | reverse complement strand
AAACGCGTTCAGCCGCGTATCTCCGCCAGCGCCCTCTTGTACTTCTCGCGTATCTCCTCCAGGCGCGCGCGAAGCGCCTCCAGCTGGGCCTGCGAAGCCTTCCTCAGCTCCTCAGCTACGCGCTCGAACTCGGCCTCGACGTCCGGCGCCCCCTGCCCCGAGGAGCTCATGCGGATCCTCCCGCGCGCTTCCTCTCGATCACGTATTTAAGCTTCTTCAGCCTGATGAACTCCTCGCGCTCGCGCTCCTCCAGGACCATCGAGATGAACTTGATGTTGGCCTCGTACCTGGGTATTATTATGTACTCGAGCGCGTTTATGAGCCGCTGCGTCCTCTTCAGCTCGGCGGCTATCCGGAAGATGGAGTTCTCGACCTCTGCCGCCTTGAGTATGTCCGCGAGCAGGGAGGAGAGCCTCCTCACGGCCTCGTCAAGCTCCGGGCTCGTGTCGACGACGCCGTAGCGCGCGGCGGATCCCGACCTGCTCACCACGAGCACCGGGATGCGCACGTCCATCACCTTCTTCACCTTCACGTCGACGTCCAGCTGGGCCTTGGCAGACCTGGCTATGCTGTCGAGCCTCGTGGACCCCATGTCCACGTACGCCCTGAGCAGGTGGGAGTAGGCCTGGACGAGCTCCTCTGATAGCCTGCGCCTTACGCTCTTCGCCCTCTCGACGTTCTCGTTGAGCTCCCTTATCAGGACCTCCTTCTTGTCCTCCAGTATCTTGTGGATGCGCCTGGAGACCGCGACGTTCCTCTTCAGGTTTATCAGCTGGAGCTTCGTGGGCTGGACGCCCTTGAGGTAGCTCATGGGCCCCCGCCCGCCCTGGCCCCGCCCCTGTAGTACTTCTCTATGTTGGAGCGCTTTATCTTGGTGAGCTCGGACTCCGGGAGGATCGACAGGACCTCCCACGCCAGGTCCAGCGTCCTCTCTATGCTCCTGTTCTCGTTGTACGACTGGCTGAGGAACACGCGCTCGAACGCGTCGCCGAACTCCAGGTACTTCAGGTCGATCTCGGAGAGCCCTCCCCTCCCGATGATCTCCGCTAACGCCCTCACGTCCACGGCCCTGGAGTACGCGTCGTAGAGCTGGTTGCTGACCTCCGCGTGGTCGCCCCTCGTCTTGCCCTCACCTATCCCGTCCTTCATGAGCCTGCTCAGGCTCATGAGGACGCCGACGGGCGGGTAGATCCCCTTCCTGTGGAGCTCCCTGCTGAGCACTATCTGGCCCTCGGTTATGTAGCCGCTGAGGTCCGGGATCGGGTGGGTTATGTCGTCGCTCGGCATCGTCAATATGGGCAGCTGAGTTATTGATCCCTTCTTCCCCTTTATCCTCCCGGCCCTCTCGTATATCGTGGCCAGATCCGTGTACAGGTACCCGGGGTAGCCCTTCCTGCCCGGGACCTCCTCGCGGGCGGCGCTTATCTCCCTGAGGGCCTCGGCGTAGTTCGTCATGTCCGTCAATATCACGAGGACGTGCATGTCCAGCTCGAACGCCAGGTACTCGGCGACCGTGAGGGCCACCCTCGGCGTCATTATCCTCTCCATCGCCGGGTTGTCCGCCAGGTTCAGGAAGAGCACGCTCCTCTTGAGGGCGCCCGACTCCTCCAGGGACCTGCGGAAGAACTCGGCCTCGTCGTGCTGGACGCCTATGGCGGCGAAGACCACCGCGAACTCCTCTCCTCCCCTCACCGTCGCCTGCCTCGCTATCTGGGCCGCCAGGAGGTTGTGGGGGAGCCCGGAGCCCGAGAATATGGGGAGCTTCTGGCCCCTCACCAGGGTCAGCATGCCGTCTATGACGGAGACGCCCGTCTGTATGAAGTCCTCCGGGTAGTCCCTGCTGGCTGGGTTTATCGGCGACCCGTTGACGTCGAGCTTCTCCTCGCCGACGGGCGCGGGCAACCCGTCCAACGGCCTACCCAGCCCGTCGAAGACGCGGCCCAGAACGTCGGGCGACACGGGCATCTCCAACGTCCTCCCGAGGAACCTCGCCTTCGTCCCGGAGATGGAGATACCGGACGTCCCCTCGAAGACCTGCACCACCGCCAGCCCCATGCCGGTCTCCAGGACCCTGCCCAGCCTCTTCTCGCCGTCCTGGAGCTCCACCTCCACGAGCTCGTCGTACGCGGCCCTGCTGACCCCCTCGACCACCAGGAGGGGGCCCCTGATCTCCTTTATGCTGGTGTACTCGACGCCGCCCCAGCTAGACAACCTCCTTCACCACCTCCGAGAGCAGCGCGTCGAACTCCGCGTGCATCTGCTTCCTGACCTCCTCCAGCTCCCCGAGCCGATCCTCGGGCACCTCGTACCTGAGCCTCGGGAGGAGGGACGCGACCTTCATCGAGCGCACGTCCTCTATCCTGGCGCCCTTCTCTATGGCGTCCAGGGCCCTGTTGTAGAACTCCACGAAGAGCCTGAGGAGCGCGACCTGTTTCTTGGGGCTCGCGTAGGTGTCCACCGGGTCGTACGCGTTCTGCTGCAGGAAGCCTATCTTTATCAGCCTGGCCACGTCCAGGACCAGCTTCTCCTCGTCCGGGAGGGCCTCCGGCCCGAGCAGCCTGACTATGTCCTTCAGCGCGTCCTCCCTCTGGAGGATCTCGTAAGCCCTGTCGCGCAGGTACCTCCAGTCCTTGTCCACGTTGGACTCCCACCAGCCCTGCACGGAGTCCAGGTAGCCGGAGTAGCTCATTATCCAGTTTATGGCCGGATAATGCCTGGAGTAGGCGAGCGCCGTGTCCAGGGCCCAGAACACCCTGACGAACCTCAGCGTGTGCGTCGTGACGGGCTCCGTGAAGTCCGCGCCAGGCGGGGAGACCGCGCCGGCGATGCTGACGGACCCTATCCTCTTGGGCTCCCCGAGGGCCTCGACCCTCCCGGCCCTCTCGTAGAACTCGGCGAGCCGGGAGGCCAGGTAGGGCGGGAACCCCTCCTCCGCCGGCATCTCCTCGAGCCTGCCGCTTATCTCCCTGAGGGCCTCCGCCCACCTGCTCGTGGAGTCCGCCACCATGATCACGTCGTAGCCCATGTCCCTGTAGTACTCCGCGATCGTGACGCCGGTGTAGATGCTCGCCTCCCTGGCGGCCACCGGCATGTTGCTCGTGTTGGCTATCAGGACCGTCCTCTCCATCAGGGGCCTCCCCGAATAGGGGTCCTTGAGCTCCGGGAACTTGACGAGGACCTCGGTCATCTCGTTCCCCCTCTCCCCGCACCCTACGTAGACCACGACCTTGGCGTCGGCCCAGGACGCTATCTGATGCAGGGTGACGGTCTTACCAGTCCCGAAGCCGCCAGGGATCGCCGCGGTACCGCCCTTGGCCAGCGGGAAGAACGTGTCGAGGACGCGCTGGCCCGTCAGGAGGGGCACCTCGGGCGGAAGCCTCGAGCGGTAGGGCCTCCTCTGCCTGACCGGCCAGTAGTGGTAGAGGTACAGGTCCCGCCTCCCCTGCGGGCCCTCCACGGTCGCTATCGGGTGCTCCAGGTCGTAGTCGCCCTCGGGCTCCACGGACACCACCTTGGAGGTTGCGAGGTCCGGCGGCGCCAGGACGCGGTTCTCCAGCAACGGCGTCTCCTGGACTGTGCCGAGCACCCAGCCCGCGCCGACCTCGTCGCCGGCCTTGACGGCTGGCACGAAGCGCCATTTCTTGTCCTTGGGGAGGCTCTCCACAGAAACGCCCCTCTTGATGAAGGGGCCCACCATGTCCGCTATGCGGTCGAGGGGCCTCTGCAGCCCGTCGAAGATGCTGCCGATGATGCCCGGGCCGAGGGTGACGGAGAGGGGGCGCCCCGTCCTCTCCACGGGCTCACCGGGCCTCAGGTTGCTCGTGGACTCGTACACCTGGATGAACGCCACGTCCCCCTCCAGCTTTATTATCTCGCCCACCAACTTGTCCTCGCCGACGCGGACGACCTCGTACATGCGGGCCCCCGACATGTTATCGGCCTTGACCGCGGGGCCGCTCACCCAGATGACCCTGCCCTGGGACGTCATCTAACTTTCCCCCTTCAGCTCCTCAGCTATGGCGCTCTTAATAGTTTCACGATACCTGGCGAGCCTGGCCTCGAACGTGTTGTCGAAGGACACCTTTCCGTCCGCGCTGAGCGCCACGAGCCCGCCGATGGACTCCACGGACTCGTCGGAGAGCTTCAGAGATATGCCCCTGAAGCGCTTCAAGCGCGAGGCCCTCGAGATCACCCTCTTCGCCAGCGCCGCGTCGGGCGACGCGGGCTTGATCACTATCTCGGACGACCCCAAGGCGGCGGAGGCCTCCTCGAGGAGGGCCAGGAATATCCTCTCGTAGTTCGAGTCGCGGGGCATCGCGGCTATCCTCGACATGGCCTCCCTCATGGCCTCCTCGGACTTCTCGTCTATGAGCTTGAGGAGCTCCCCCCTCGCCCTTATCTCGGCCATCCCGAGAAGCCTTGACCTGGCGCCCTCCGCCTTGGCGGCGTACTCGCGCTCGATACCCTCCAGCTCCTTCAGCGTCATCTCCTTGAACCTGCGCACCCTCTCGAGCGCCTCCGACTCCGCGGAGGACACCAGCTCCTCCACCCTCTTGATCTCCAGGTTCACGACGTCGTCCACGACCGTGGGACCGCGCTCAGCCCCGGAGCTCAAGACGTCATCATCTCCTTCACCATCTCCATGTAATCTATCTCCTTGGGGGCGCTGCCCGGCGACGGCAGCTCGTAGATGAGGGGGACCGCGTACTTGCCCTTGATCACCGCGAGCTCGGGCGTTATCTCGGACGCGAGGTCGTCGCTGAGCAGCACCAGTCCCACGTCGCCGGAGCTCAGGACGCGCTGGAGCTCCTCCAGCATCTGGCGGGAATTCGAGACCTCTATTCCGTCGGCCCCCACCAGCCGGAAGGCGTTCACGAAGATCTTCGTGCCTATTGCGACGACCCTCACGCCGCGCTTTCCAGACGCCCAATATAAAAGAATTAAAACCGGATGACTCCAGCCCCGGCGTGCCCGTAGAGCGCAGCCGCCGCGTTGTCCTGGCGACGAGCAGGGAGAGGCTGAACGACATCATCTCGGACCTCATGTCGTTCGAGTACTTCCACTTCGCGGAGGAGAGCCAGGAGTTCCTGGACTACGAGCTGGCCCAGCGCGTGGACGAGATGTACTCAAGGCTCCTCTCGCTCGCGGAGAGGCTCCAGCTGAAGAGGGACGTGGGGGTCATGGACTCCTTCCGCGAGGGGTACCAGCCGAGCAAGAGGACCGTGATAAGCGCCTCGGACCTATCGGGGCTCGTGGCCGAGCTCGAGGAGCGCGAGGAAAGGGAGTCGGGCGAGGTAAGGAGGCTGCTGGAGAGGTTGGACCACGTAAACAGGCGCAGGGAATCGCTGGAGAGGCTCCGCGCCGCCGTGAGCGCATTCTCCAGGCTGGAGCTCGACCTCAGGTCCCTGGCCGGCCTGCGCAGGCTCTACGTGGAGCTCTTCGTGGCCAGCAGGAGGGACGTGGACGAGATAGCCAGGAGCCTGGGCGATAAGGGCGCGCTGTACAGCGAGCCGCTGGACGCGGAGAACGCCATGTGCGCGGTCGTCGCGCTCAAGGACAACGCCGACTACGTGGAGCGCGCCGTGAGGGCCTTCGAAGTCTCCTACCTGAGGATACCCGAGGGCTACCCCAGCTCGCCGAGCGAGGCCTACAGGAAGATATCGGAGGAGCTGGAGGCCGTCGGGAGGGAGGCGGACGAGCTCTCGAGGCAGGTGAGGGAGGCGGCGGTCAGGAAGGGGAGGGAGATCGAGGAGCTCCTGGAGGCGGCGGAGCTCCTGAGGTCGCAGACGGTGCGCATGAGGTCGAACAACATGAAGAGGGTGGCGATAATCGAGGGGTATGTGCCCGCGAGCAAGCTCGAGGAGTTCGAGGAGAGGTTCAAGGGATACGTCGTGGGCGTCGAGGACCAGACGGGGGACGAGCCCGGGGTCCTCAGGAACAACAGGTACAGCGCCAACTACGAGGAGATAACCCTGCAGCAGGGACCCCCGTCCAAGAGGGAGGTCGACCCCACGACCATAATATCGTTCGTATTCCCGACCTTCTTCGGCTTCATGTTCGGAGACCTGGGCCACGGCCTCCTGCTGATCCTGCTCGGGCTGCTCCTCAGGCTACGGGGCTACGAGAGCCTGAGGAGGTGGGGCAACATGATCGTATCGTTCGGCGTCGGCGCGGCGATAATGGGGCTGCTGGACGGCGAGGTCTTCGGGCTCGAGCTCTGGCACCTGCTGGGCGTGAGCAGGATCTACGGAATACCAGTACCCCTGATACCGGCGCACGAGGTCGTCGCGACGAACGGCGCCTACGCCGTGGACCTCCTCCTGGTCCTGGCGCTCCTGATAGGGGTGGGGCATCTGCTCTCCGCCTACACACTAGGATTCTACCAGGACGCCAGGGCGTACGGGCTGAGGCGCGCGACGATCCAGCGCCTGCCGATCTACGCGTTCTACATCTCCGCGATCTTCTGGGGCTACGCGTTCATAATGTCTGGGTACAGCTTCACGGCGGTCATGGAGCCCGTCATGACGCCTCTTGGCGTGACGACGGAGGCGATAAGCCACGTGACGCTGCCGATCCTGCTGGCGTCCTCCATAGGGATGATACTCACGAAGGCCATGGAGAGCAACTACATGGAGGGTGTAATAGAGTGGCTCGTGAACGTGATAGAGATGGTGTCCAACTCCATAAGCTACCTGAGGCTGGCGGTGCTCCTCATGGTGCACATAGCGCTGCTCTACATAATAGACATGTTCTATCCGGCGGGCGTGTCCGGGGCGGCCGCCGCCGTGGGATACGCGGGTTGGATACTCGGGAACCTGGGCGTGGCGGCCCTCGAGGGCCTCATGGTGTACATACAGGACATAAGGCTGCACGCGTACGAGTGGTTCATAAGGTTCTACGAGGGCAACGGGAGGCTCTTCCGCCCCCTCTCGATGAGGGGGAAGAGGGTGGAGCTCAGGCTGGCTCCAACCCCCAGGAACGGCCTCACTCCGGGAACCTGAGGAGGGCGTATATCTCGTCCTTCGGCACCTTGTTCTCTATGCCGAAGGCGACCGCGGACAGGTTGCGGACCTCGTTCTCGACGAGCACTATCAGCGCGACGAGCACGGAGGGCTCCATGGCGTTCCCGGACCAGGCGGCGTCGGCCACGTGGAGCCTGAAGGACGCCACGGAGCCCAGGATGGAGTTGACGTCCGCCTCCTTGAGGTAGGCGCCGTAGGGAGTCCTCCTCAGGAGGTCCGCGTACGAGGACGGGGGAGCAGACTCCGACATCAACCTCCTCAGGGGCTCTGCCGGCAGGTAGAGGTTACCCTCCGTCAACAGGAGCTGCGAGGCCTGGGCGGTCGGAATGCCTATGGACGAATGCCTCAGCGCGACCCCCAGGTTGTACTCGTCCACCATCGAGAGCACCATCTTGCCCACGTAGGTATCCTCGTCCTCGCCGGCGCCCTTCGCGGCGCGCGCTATGCCGTACACCGTGAAGCGGTCCACGACGATGTCGAAAGAGACCGGATCCCCCGTGGCCTCGTAGAGCTTCAACCCCTCCTGGGCTACCCCGTAGTACTCGGTCCCGGAGAGACCCATCACCGCGCCGCCCAGATCCCTGGCCGCGGCCGCCCTGACGACCAGGTCGCGCCTCCCCAGCAGCTCCTCCGCCCTCATGTAGAGCCCCTCCAGTATCTGCTCGTGGCCCTGTCCAGCCGCCTTGCCCTTGAGTACCGCCTTGACGTCCCACGACGTGTAGCGCCCGAAGAGGGCCGTGAGGACGCCGTCTATCGAGTACAGGCGCATGAGGCGGTAGTGGAGGTCTATCAGCCCCCTCACGAGCGCCTTCTCCAGGTCCTTGGCCCTGGAGATCCTCTCCTTGCCAAGGCACTGGGCGTAGCGCGTGGACCTGAGCCTCTCGGCGAGCTCCTCGACGCTCGTGAAGCCCGAGGCCAACCTGAAGAACACCCTGTCCAGCAGGGTCCCCCTGATCGAGTAGGCCTTCGTCACCGCGTACACTTCGTCGTCGTACTCGGCCGGCCGCGGCAACTACTCATCTCCCTCTCTATTCGGGATGAGTATGCTCAGGGCGCGCTGGACCAGCGCCTCGCGCTTCTCATCGAACTTGGCGGCCAGCGCCCTCATTTTCTCCTCCTCCGACCTCAGGATCTCCTCCGCCTTCGCGGAGGCCTCCTCCTCCGCTGCCCTCAGCTCTGCCTCGCCCCTGGCGCGCGCCCCCTCGATCAACCTCAACCTGACCTCGGAGGACAGCCTATCGGCCTGGCTCAGGAGCTGCTTGCTCCACGCGCGGACGCCGGCCTCGAGCTCGTCCAGCTCGGCGTCGAGCTCGGAGAAAAGCTTCACCGCCCTCTCGATTATCTTAGGCTTGCGCTGTCCCACGTCCTGATGCCCTCGGGAGCGCCAATAAATACTTGTCTGATGCAGGATTTTTATAGCGCGGTAGCCGTTTCCGGCGCGTGACCGTCAAGGTGAAGTTGGACGAGTGGATGAGGCTGCCGAGGCTCGGCACGGACTCCTTCAAGGAGCTCATGAAGGCGGGGGTCCGCTACGACTCCGGAAGGGGTTTCCTCGTCCCCCACGACGCGGACCTCCAGCGCGTCAAGCGCGCGATATCCGGCGCGCTCAAGGGGGCGCCGGTCGAGTTCGTCTTCACGTGCTTCATATGCGGGCGCGAGATGACCTGCGAGGACTGCGAGTACCACGGCGTCTGCTCGATAGATTCGTCGTCCCCTCACTGCATATGCTCCAGCTGCGCGGCGTCCGCCGGCTTCGACAGCTACGTCGCGGCGTGGAGGAAGTTATCGGAGGCGCGCCGATGGACTGGGCACGCCGGTCGCTCAGCACTCAAGATCCCGGCCACGTCGAAGCCAAGGGCTAGAGTCATCATCGCGACCCCCTGAGCGCTTCCACCGCCCGGATAAAATCCTTAGCAGGGGGAGCGCGCCCATTGAGGGAGTGCGCCGATCGCGCGAAGGAGTCGCCGATTTCTCGTCGGGCGCAGGCGTCCGCGATGATTATCG
>CAYFJD010000036.1:0-9068 GCA_964343285.1 uncultured Nitrososphaerales archaeon | reverse complement strand
AGGTGCTCAGGGAGTTCAGGGGGAAGCCGCAGGAGATGAAGCTCCCGACGGCCCCGGAGAGGCCGATAATAGTGATGGAGCAGGAGGACAGGCCGCAGCCAAGGCTGGACAGGATGGCCGGCAGCGTCCCGGGAATGAGCGTCGTCGTCGGCAGGGTGAGGAAGGGCCTGGACGACCACTCCCTCCGCTTTACGTTGCTGAGCCACAACACGATAAGGGGGGCCGCTGGGAACGCGATACTGATCGCGGAGATGATGCGCGAGCTGGGATACCTGGGGTGAGGCCGATGGACGGCAAGGAGATACGGATGAGGAGGATATCGAGGGGCGGCCTGTTCCTCTGCGTCCCCATGGACCACGGGATATCGAGCGGGCCCATACCCGGGATAGATCGCCTCCACCGGGTCCTGGTGGAGGTCGCCAGGGGGGGCGCGACGTGCGCGGTGCTCAACAAGGGCATGATAAAGTCGATGAGGGAGTACCCCGGGATCGGGATACTGATGCACGCATCGGCCAGCACCTCGCTGGGCCCCGACCCGAACTACAAGGTGCGCTCATCCAGCGTCGAGGAGGCGGTGAGGCTCGGCGCAGACGGCGTGTCCGTCCACGTCAACGTCGGGGCCAGGCAGGAGCCCAGGATGCTCCGCGACCTCGGCTACATGTCGGACGAGGCCGACAGGTGGGGCATGCCGCTCCTGGCGATGATGTACGCCAGGGGCGAGTACCTGAAGAACCCGAACGACCCGGCGACGATCGCGCACGTCGCGAGGGTCGGCGCGGAGCTCGGGGCGGACGTTGTCAAGTGCAACTACACGGGCGACAAGGCCACGTTCTCGGCCCTCGTCCGCAGCGTGCCCGTGCCCGTCGTGATAGCCGGCGGCCCGAAGATGGACACCGACATGGACGTGCTGAGGCTGGTGAGGGACGCGATGGACGCGGGCGCGGCCGGCGTCGCCTTCGGGAGGAACGTGTTCCAGCACCGGAGCCCAGAGGCCATAACGAGGGCGATAGCCGAGATAATATTCGACAACGTCGACGTCGAGAAGGCGGCGCAGGTGTTGGAGGCCAGGGGCGTTTGAGCGCCGAGAAGGAGATAATACTCGACGCGCGCGGGGCGCCCGACGAGGTCCTGAGGGCCGCGAGGGACCTGGGCGTCAGGAGGTTCCTGGGAAGGGCCCCGGAGGGCGGGGAGCTCCTCCGGCTCTCGGAGGAGCCCGGGGGGCCCGGGATATACGTCGTCGAGGTAAGCTCGCCCGAGGACCTGTCCAAGGTCTCGGCCGCGGCGGACGCCGGCGCGCGCGAGGTGCTGGTGAGGACCGCGGACTGGAGGGTGATACCCCTGGAGAACCTCATAGCGCAGCTCCAGGGGAGGGGGGTGAGGCTGCTGGCCGAGGCCTCCGGCGGCGCCGAGGCGGAGCTCCTCGCGGGCGTGCTGGAGAAGGGCGTGGACGGCGTCGTGCTGAGCGCCACCAGCGTCGACGAGCTCGTGTCGGCTGTCGAGGCGCTGAGCCGTCCCCGTCCCTTCCCCCTGTCCACCGCGGCCGTGGAGTCCGTGGAGCTCGTCGGGTTGGGTGACAGGGTCTGCGTGGACACGGCGAGCGTGCTATCGGTCGGGGAGGGGGCGCTCGTCGGCAACTCCGCCTCCTTCATGTTCCTAGTCCACGGGGAGACCCTGGAGACGAAGTACATCCCCTCCAGGCCCTTCCGCGTGAACGCGGGCGGCGTCCACGCCTACATAATGCTGCCGAACGGCCGCACGAAGTACCTCTCGGAGCTCTCCGCCGGCGACCGCGTGGCGATCGTCGACTGGAGGGGGAACGCCCGCAGGGCGATAGTCGGCAGGGCGAAGATAGAGAGGAGGCCGATGGCGATCGTGCGCGCTAGGTCCGACTCCTCGTCCGGGTCCATATTGTTGCAGTACGCCGAGACGATAAGGCTCGTCAGGCCCGACGGGAGCCCCGTGTCCATCGCTGAGCTCTCCGTCGGAGACCAGGTGCTCGTCCACGTCCCGCGCGCGGCCGGGAGGCACTTCGGGATGGCGGTGGACGAGTTCGTGCTGGAGAAGTAGAGGGGGCGCGGTTGCTCAGCACGGGCACCAGGGTCGCCGTCAGCGTGGCCCCGCGGGGCGCGGAGGAGATACCGGCGCTCTACTCGGAGGCCCTCTCGGCCGGCGCGGACCTGGTCGAGCTGAGGCTGGACGCGCTCGCCTCCCCCGACCCCGGGGCCGTCGTCGGGGCCCTCGGCGGGCTGGCGTGCGACCGCCTGATATTGACGTACAGGTCGCGCGAGGAGGGGGGCTTCGGCGGCCCCCTCGACTCGCGCTCCGTCGAGCTTCTGGCAAGGGCTTCCGACGCGTGCCCCGGATCCCTCCTGGACGCGGAGCTGTCGGGCATCAGGCGCTTGGTCCCTCTGCGCGACCTGGCGGCCTCCAGGGGCGGCTCCGTGATAGTCTCCAGGCACTACGCGTCCCCGCCCTCCGAGGAGGAGGCCGCCTCGGATTACCGCGAGATGCTCGACTTCGGGCGCTACGCAAAGCTCGTCTTCCCGGCGTCGCGCCACGCGGACAACGCGCTTCCCATCCGCCTCTATGGGCGGCTGGGCCGCGAACGCCTGATCAGCTTCTGCGTCGGCGCCAAGGGGGTGATGTCCAGGCTTCTGTCCGCGCTGCTCGGGGCGCCGATAGCCTACGCGTCGCTCCCCGGTAGGCCGGTGGCGGAGGGCCAGCTGCCCCCGGACGAGTTCGCCCAGCTGGTGGAGGCCCTGGCCTCCGTCCTGGGCCCGAGGAACGGTTATTTGGACCGTCGGGCGTTATCGCGGCCGTGATGATAACGCTCCGCGCCAAGGACGTGATGGACAAGCGCGTCGTCCTCGTCGAGAGGACGGAGCCCGTTTCGAAGGCGCTGAGGATGATGCTGGACTCCGGCATATGGTCCGTGGTCGTGACGGACGGCGGCCGCCCCACGGCGGTGCTCACGGAGCGCGACTTCGTCCGCATGTGCCTCGTCAGGGGATGCGAGGGGGCCCTCTCCATCCCGGCGGGCGACGTCGCCACGTCCCCGCTCGTCACGTGCGAGCCGGACGACGCCGTGGGCCGCGTGTGGAGGCTCATGGTCGAGCACAACGTGAGGAGGGTCTACGTGGTGGACAACGGGGTGATAGTCGGGCGCGTCACCCAGACGGGCCTCTTCCACAAGTTGCTGGAGACCTTTATAGCGCTCTCCCAGATGATGTCGCCCTGAGGTTGACCGACAGCTCCACCGCGCTCTACTGCCTGATAGGCGACCCGGTCTCGGGGTCGATATCGCCCAACGTGCACACGGCCGCGTACGCGGCGATGGGCTTGAACGCCGTCTACCTGGCCTTCAGGGTGCCCTCCGATGCCCTCCGCGCGGCGGTCGACGGGCTGAGGGTCCTCGCGAGGGGCTTCAACGTGACGATACCCCACAAGACGAGGGTTGCCCTCATGGTGGACGAGCTCACCCACGAGGCGTCCCTGACGAGCGCCGTCAACGCAGTGGCGGTCAGGGACGGATACCTGGTTGGCCACAACACGGACGCGCTGGCCGCGTCCGACCTGGTGGACAAGCTGAACGCCAGGGGGGGCGCGGCCACGATAGTCGGCGCTGGGGGCGCGGCCAAGTCCGTGGCCTACGCCCTCTGGCGCAAGGGGTTCTCCAAGGTGTTCGTGCTGGACAGGAACCCGGACAGGGCCGAGGCCCTGGCCTCCGGCGTCAAGTCGGTCTACGGGATCGACGCGTCCGCGGCGCCCCTCTCCGCGGGCTCGCTGGCGGAGGCCCTCGCGAGGTCCAACCTCCTGGTCAACGCGACGCCCCTCGGGATGTACGGCGGCGAGCTGGACCTGCCGGAGGAGGCCCTCGGCCGCGACCTGGCGGTCATGGACCTCGCGTACTCGCCGGGCGGGACGGGGTTGGTCCGCAGGGCGCGCGCCCTCGGCCTCAGGACGGCGGACGGCGTGGAGTTCCTGGTGATCCAGGCCGCCTACTCGATACAGTTCTGGGTCGGCGCGTGGCCCCCCCTCGACGTCATGATGAGGGCGGCGGAGGAGGTGATGGCCGGCGCCGCGCGCGAGGGCTGAGATGAACGGGGCCATTTCCGTGCTCAACGCGGCCGCGACGGGGCTAGGGGCCGCCATCGCCATATCCGCCAGGGTCCTGACGTGGGCCGAGCCCGCGGAGGACGGGTTGGACGTGCGCTTCGAGGGCGTGGACCCGGGGGATAGAAGGCTCGTGGACGCCGTTGCCTCCGTCGTGTCGGAGGAGCTTGGGTGGAGGGGCGGCTGGAGGCTGACCATAAGGTCGGAGCTGCCCCCCAGGAGGGGTCTCAAGACGAGCAGCGCCGTCTCCAACGCGCTGGTGGCCTCCATGTGCACCGCCCTCGGGTCCAGCCCGAGCCCCCAGGACGTCCTGAGGATGGGGGTCCTGGCCTCGAGGTTGGCCGGCGTCACCGTGACCGGCGCCCTGGACGACGCCGGGGCGAGCCTCCTGGGCGGTTTCGTTCTGGCGGACAACGACTCCGGCTCCATAAGGATCCATAGGGAGGTCGACGCCGGGGGCCTGGCCGTGCTCGTCGGCGTGCCGGCGGGCGAGCTGGAGAAGTCGTCCATCTCCAGGGACGCGTTCGCCCCCCTCGCCCCGGTGGCGGAGAGGGCGAGGGATCTCGCGCTGGAGGGGAGGTACTGGGACGCGATGACCATCAACGGCCTCATGGTCTCCGCCGCCCTGCGCCTGGACTCCTCGCCGGCCGCTGAAGCCATAAGGGCGGGCGCGCTGGGCGCGGGCGTCACCGGGATGGGGCCGGCGATCGCCGCGGTCGCGCCGGAGGACGCCTGGGAGCGCGTCGCGGCCGCGCTCGGCCGCGCCGGCCTCCGCGTGATGAAGTACCGCGTGGAGAACAGGCCGGGTGTCTGGGTTGCCGAGGTTTAGGGCTCCGCCGCGCGTGGTGGGGGAGTACGAGCCCCCGCCGAGCAAATCGTACACGCACAGGGCGCTGATAGCCGCCGCCCTGGCCGACGGGGAGTCGCGCGTGGTCAACCCGCTGAGGTCGGACGACACGATCGCCACCATGAGGGCGATAGAGTCCATGGGACCGCGGCTAGTCGACGAGGGCGGATCCGTGGTCGTGAGCCCCCGCCCCCTCTCGCCCCCCGAGGACGTCATCAACTGCGGGGAGTCCGGCACCACGATCAGGTTCATGGCTTCGTTCGCCTCCCTGACGTCCGGCGGCTACACAATCCTCACCGGCGGCCCCAGGCTGAGGGAGAGGCCCATGGGCCCCCTCCTCGGGGCGCTCTCGCAGCTCGGCGTGTTCGCCGAGTCCGCCAGGGGGGACGGCAGGCCCCCGGTGATAGTTAAGGGCGGAGGGATGCTGGGCGGCCGCGCCGAGATCTCAGCGGTCGAGTCCTCGCAGTACGTCTCGTCCATCCTGCTATCCGCCCCGCGCTCCAGGCGCGGCGTCGAGGTGCGCGTGTCCGGGATCGTCTCCAGGACGTACGTGGACGCGACGCTGTCCGTTATGGAGGCGTTCGGCGCCCGCTACGAGCGCTCGGGCTACGAGCGCTTCTACGTCGAGCCGAGCGGCTACAGGGCCGCCAAGTTCGTCGTCCCCGGCGACTACTCGTCCGCGGCGTACGCCATGGCCCTCGTGGCCGCAGTTGGGGGCTCCCTGAGGGTCAGGGGGCTCGGGGACCTCCCGCAGGCCGACTCGGAGATAGTGGGGATCCTGGAGTCGATGGGGGCGACCGTGCGGCGCGTCGGGGCCGGGGACCTCCTCGTCGAGTCCGACGGGTCCCTGCGCGGAGGGGAGTTCGACCTGAGGGACTCGCCGGACCTCCTACCCGTGGTCGCGGTCCTCGGCCTCCTGGCCTCCGGGCGCACGTTGATCAGGGGCATAGCCCACACAAGGCTGAAGGAGTCCGACCGCCCCGCGGCCCTCGCCGAGGAGGTGCGCAGGATCGGCGGCCACGCGCGCCTGGGGGACGACTGGCTCGAGGTGGAGGAGCTCAGGTCGCCCAGGGACGCCGTCGTGCAGGACCACGGGGACCACAGGATCTTCATGGCGTTCGCGGTGGCATCGGCGGCCCTGGGCGGCAAGTTCGCGGTCGCGGACAGCCAGAGCTACAGGAAGTCCTATCCGGGGTTCCTGGAGGACATGAGGCGCCTCGGCGTGGAGATTTATTAATTCGGGCGGCCCTCCGCCCCCCGTGCCGGCGAACCAGCTCGGCGAGCGCCTGAGGGTCACGTTCGTCGGGGAGAGCCACGGCCGCATGGTGGGGGTCGTGATGGACGGCGTCCCCGCGGGGCTGGAGCTCTCCGACTCCGACGTGCAGGCGATGCTAGAACTCAGGAGGCCGTCCCGCGGCCCGCACTCCACCGCGAGGGCGGAGCGGGACCGCGCCGAGATACTATCCGGGGTCTACCGCGGCAGGACCACCGGCGCCCCCATCTTCATATCGATACCGAACGAGGACGTCGACTCCTCCTACTACGAGGGGCCGCCGATACCCAGGCCGGGCCACTCGGACTACACCGCCTGGGTCAAGTACGGCGGCTACAACGACCCCAGGGGAGGCGGGCACCTCTCCGGAAGGTTGACGGCGGCGATGGTGGCCGCCGGCGCCGTTTCGCTCAAGCTGCTCCGCGTGGCGCTGGGCGTGGAGGTGATAGCCTACACGCTCGAGATAGGGGGCATCCGCGCGCGCGAGGGTCTCCCGCTCGACGCCCTGAGGAACAGGTACGCCGACCCCCTGAGGTGCCCGGACCCCGAGGCCTCGAGGCTCATGATGGATGCGGTGGAGAGGGCGAGGAAGGAGGGCGACAGCCTGGGCGGGGTAGTGGAGGCCATCGCCCTGGGGGTCCCTCCGGGCCTGGGGGAGCCCATAGTGGACTCGCTGGACGGGGACCTGGCGAAGGCCATGTTCGCGATACCGGCCGTGAAGGGGGTCGAGTTCGGCGCGGGGTTCGGCGCCGCCAGGCTAAGGGGGTCGGAGAACAACGACCAGTACCGCGTGGTCGGCGGCAGGGTCGTGGCGGAGACGAACAACGCGGGCGGGGTGCTCGGGGGGATAAGCAACGGGATGCCCATAGTCTTGAGGGTGGCGTTCAAGCCCGTGCCCTCCATCCATAAGCCGCAGAGGAGCGTCAGGCTGGACACCATGGAGGAGGTGGAGCTCGTGGTCAAGGGGAGGCACGACGTCTGCGTGGTGCCGAGGGCGGTGCCCGTCGTCGAGTCGATGATGGGTATAGTCCTCGCCGACCACGCGCTCAGGGCCGGGAGGATACCTCCGGTCCTGGGGTGAGGCCGATGGGGCTCGACGACATAAGGAGGAGGTCCAGGGAGCTCCTGCTCGAGGTGCTGAGGCACGTCGCGGAGCGCCGCCGCCTGGCCGCCGCCGCGGCGGACGAGAAGCTGAGGCTGGGGTTGCCCCTCGAGGACCCGGAGGTGGAGGCGTCCCTCTGGGACGCCTCCCTGACGGAGGCCCTCAAGAACGACATGGACGAGCGGTCGGCTGGGCGCATCGCCTGGGCCCTGATCAGGGATTCCCTCCTGGTGCAGGGGGCGCTCAGGGAGGAGTCCCCCTATCCCCCGGGGGCGCTGGAGGAGGACGTCGTCAGGCTGGACGTGGACATTTGGGAACCCCTCGTCGATCAGGGCGAGGCCGCGGCGCCCGACCGCGCCGTCGCGCTCGAGGAGGCGGAGTCGGAGCTGGCGTCCGCCCTGGGCGTCGATCCCTCCTCCCTGGTCTCCTTCCCGTCCTGGAGGGACTCCCTCTGGGCGGTGCTGCAGGCCACGGCGGAGGGGATGGGGGTCATCCTGTACGAGCCCGTCCATCCGTGGCTGGCGTCCGCGGCGTGGAGCGCCGGGGGGAGGCCTTACCGCGTCCACAGGTCCGTGGAGGATTGCTGGGGCCTCAGGCGGCCCAGCACCTCGCGCCCCGGCTGGGTGGTGATCTACGAGGACCCGGACTACGTGACCGGCGTCGAGCACGGGGAATCGGAGCTCTCGGAGCTCTCCAGCTTCTCCGACTCCGCCCGCACGCTGCTCGTGCACCTCGGCCTTTGCGGCCCGCTGTCGCCGCGCGGCGCTTCGGGAGGGCGGCCGGCCGACGTGAGCGTCGGCGGGACCGGGTGCGTCCTCGGGTCCCTCGACGCCCCGATCTCCTGGGTGGTGGCCCCGAGGATTTCCGAGAGGATACGTAGGCTGAGGGACGCGGCAGGCGCGCTGCCGAGGCCGCGCGACGTGCTCCTCGCGTCCCGCATCCTATCCTCCGGACTCCTCGACCGCGCCCGCTCCGTCCTGAGGGACAGGTTGGAGTACGTGCGCTCGATGCTCTCCGGGAGGCTCACCTACTGCGAGCCATCGTCCGGGCCCCACCTCTTCGCGCTGGGCCCGAGGCAGCCGGCCTGGAGGTCCGGCGTCGCCGTGGCCAGGGGGACCGCGTTCGGCGCGTACCCGGATGGATTCCGCGTGAACTTCCTGGTGGACGAGGAATCCCTCAGGCTCGGCCTCGGTAGGTTGATCCTCTCAATACTTTCTCGATGACCGGCTTCAGCTCCCTGTACGTGGCCTTCAGGTGCTGCGGTATGACCTTCACGTCCGCCAGCACGGGCATGAAGTTCGTGTCCCCGGCCCACCTGGGAACCACGTGGTAGTGCAGGTGCTCCATCCCAGCCCCGGCGTGCCTGCCGACGTTGACCCCTATGTTGAACCCGTCCGGGTTCATGGCCATCCTGAGCGCCTCTATGGAGGCCGAGATTAACCTGTGTATCTCCAGGGCCTCCTCGTCGGTCAGCTCGTTGGGCAGCCTCACGTGCCTGACGGGCGCCACCATCAGGTGGCCGTTGTTGTAGGGGAACTTGTTCATCACTATGAAGGCGCCACTGCCGCGGTAGAGCACCAGCTTCTCCTCGGTGGGGTCCTTGGCCGCGTCGCAGAGGACGCATCCTCCCCCGCGCTTGCCCGAGATGTACTCCATGCGCCAGGGCGCCCAGAGCCTCCTCACGCCCAATCCGTGGCCGGCCCGCCTAAAAATGGATAGCGCCCGCGGACAGC
>CAYFJD010000035.1:4128-9184 GCA_964343285.1 uncultured Nitrososphaerales archaeon | reverse complement strand
GGGTGGAGTCGGGCCACGCCTCGGGAGGGGTGGCCGTGGCCACGGCGTACCAGTTGATCAAGGGGGGCGCGTTCGGGCGCGTCCTGGTGCTCGGCGTGGAGAAGATGAGGGACTCTCTGTCCGAGGAGGCCCTGGAGGCCATGTCGATGTCCGAGGACTCGGAGTACGTCTTGATGATGGGCGCCAACATCTACACTCTGGGGGCCCTCCTGACGAGGATCTACATGGATCGCTACGGCGTCGCGTACGAGGACCTCCTGCAGTTCCCGGTCATAGCGCACGAGAACGGCTCCAAGGCCGCCCACGCCCAGTTCAGGAGGCCCGTGAGCGTCCGCCAGATACTGGAGTCGCCCGTCGTGTCCGACCCGGTCAGGCTCCTGGACTCGCCCCCGATAGGGGACGGGGCCGCCGCCATCCTGCTGACGGCGGAGCCCTCCGGCGCGATGGCCGAGGTCGCGTTCTCGGACTACGCGACCTCCGGCGTGAACTTCTACTCCAACGGGGATCCGCTCTCCATGCCGGCCCTCAGGGCGGTGGCGGAGGAGGCCCGGAGGCGCGGCCTCGACCCGGCCTCCGCGGACTTCCTGGAGCTCCACGACCTCTTCGGCGCGATGGCCGCCCTGGAGCTCGAGGAGCTGGGGGTGGCGGCGAAGGGCGGGGCCCCCGCGGCGGCGAAGGAGGGGCGCTTCTCCCTCGGCGGGGAGCTCCCCATATCCACGTTCGGCGGCATGAAGGCGAGGGGCTTCCCCGTGGGGGCGGCCGGCGTCTACCAGGTGGCCGAGGCCGCGCTCCAGGTGTCGGGGATGGCCGGGGCGAACCAGGTCCAGGGCGCCGAGCTCGGGGTCGCAGTTAATTTAGGGGGCTTCGGCGGCACCGCCGCCATCACCTTCGTCAGGAGGGCGTGAACATGGTGCTGCCGTCCATCGCGTATTGGAGGGTGAAGCGCAACTACTACAGGATGTCGGGCTCCCGCTGCAGGTCCTGCGGCGGCGTGTTCTATCCGCCGGTGAGGGTTTGCCCCAGGTGCGGCAGCAGGGACCTGGAGGAAGTCGAGATGCCCCAGAGCGGGAGGGTGATCAGCTTCACCACGACGAACGAGGTCGGCGCCTCCTTCCGCAGGTACAGGCCGCTCACGTTCGGCCTCGTGGAGCTCGACAACGGGGCCTTGGTGCTCGGGCAACTGGTGGACTTCGCCGAGGGAGAGCTCGTCCCGGGGGCCCGCGTGAGGGTCGTCATAAGGAAGCTGCGCGAGGACGGCGCGGACGGCATAATCTACTACGGCTACAAGTTCGCGCCCGAGCGCTGAGCGATCAGCCCGCGCCTGGCGGCCACGAGGAAGGCCAGCGCGATCGTCTTCGCGTCGCGTATCTCCCCGGAGGCAGCCCTCCTCAGGAGCTCCTCGAAGGGCATCACGACGACCCTTATCTCCTCGTCGGGCTCGGGCCTCGGCTCCCCCCTGGCCGATACCCTGATGCGGTACAGGCGTATCCTCTCGGTGCTGTATCCGGGCGCGAGGTACACCTCGCCCAGGTACTCCAGCTCGCCCGGCTCGTACCCCGTCTCCTCGACGAGCTCCCTCCTGGCGCACTCCTCCGGGGACTCCCCGGGCTCCAGCGTCCCGGCCGGGGCCTCCAGGAGCATACCTCCCACCGCGTGCCTGTACTGCTCCACGAGGACCACGCTCCCGTCCGGGAGCTCCGGGAGGAAGGCGACCGCCCCGGGGTGCTCCACCACGTCGCGGACCACTTCGCCGCCCCTCGTCCTCAGGACGTCGCGCCTGACGGAGAATATCCGCCCGGAGAACACGCGCTCGGACCTGACGACCTCCACGGATGCCCTCCCGGTCGGCGCGGGATTAATCCTTAGCGCGCCCGAGCTCCTCCAGCATCCCCCTCAGCTCCTCCATGGCCGATGGGCTCGACGGGGTCATGTCTATGCTCAGCGGCGTAACCGATATGGCGCCGCGCGTGTAGATGGCCCAGGCGTCCGTGCCCTCCGGGTAGACTCCCAACCTCCGCCCCCAGACCCAGTAGTACGGGAGGCCGCGCGGGTCCGTGCGCTCCACGACGCTGTTCTCGTACTTCCTCAGGACCGGCCTCGTGAGCTCGAACCTGGCCGGCTCCTCCAAATCGAGGGGGAAGTTGACGTTCAGCAGGTCCACTCCCCTCGGGAGCCCGTGCTCGCAGATCCAGCGGGCGATCGAGGCCGCGTACTTCGAGGCCCTCGCGAACCCCTCGAGCACCTCGCGCTCGTCCGCGAACTCCCCGTCCCTCTCCACCATCATCGAGAAGGCCGCCGACGGCACACCCAGGAGGGCTGCCTGGAGGGCCGCCGCCACGGTCCCGCTGGCGTAGATGTCCTGGAAGCCCGTGTTGTCGCCCACGTTTATCCCGGAGGCCACCGCGCACGGGGCCCTGTCCAGGAGGCGAAGGCGCCCCAGCATCACGCAGTCGGCCGGGCTCCCGGAGACTATGTATCCCCTGACGCCGGAGATCTCGCGCTCCCAGGCCCTCAGCGGCTTGTGGAACGTCAGGCTCATCCCGGAGGAGCTCCTGGGGCCCTCCGGCACGATGAACGCGACGTCGACGCCCCCGTCGTTGAGGGCCCTCAGGAGGGCCCTGAGGCCGGGGCTCTCCGGGCCGTCGTCGTTGCTGACCAGGATCAGGGGCCTGCCCGAGCTCACGCCTCATGCCCCTCCCCAGGGCCCTTATGAAGGCGTACGAGATAGCCAGCCAGAAGAGCTCGTCGACCGCCAGCCGCGCCGTGAGGACCTCCGTGTACTCCGCCCTCCCGCCCGGCCCGGCCAGGAAGGTCAGAAGGTACGGCAGGGGCAGCCCGGAGGAGCGCACGTAGTACGTGAGGACCCCCACGCCGTTCGCGGCCTCCAGGACGAGGTAGTGGGAGTACAGGGCGGAGAGCGCTAGGAGCGCTATCGAGATCGGCACGGCCCAGGCTGCGCGCACCTCGTATCACCCTGAGCGTCGGATCCCTGATGCCGTTCCTGCGCCCGACGTTCAGCAGGAGGGGGACGAGCTGCTCCAGGTAGCGGGCCATCTCGAGCGGCCCCGCGTGGAGGTACCTGACGCCCTCTATGCGCAGGTCCCTCCTCATGGACTCGAACGCCTCCCTGTCCGAGGCCACCAGGACGTCCAGGTCGAGCCTCCTGCCGACGTCGGAGAGCAGGCCGGCCGGGACGGTGTGGAACGCGGCGGCGACCCTGTTCCCCAGCCTGCTCGCCGCGTACTCGGCCGCCGACCCCGCGCCGAGCTGGGAGGGATCGTGGACGAACAGATCGCCGCGCCTGGACATCGGAACCACGGGCGATATGACCAGCGAGCCCTCCCTGAGGCGGCCCGCGACCTCGTCCAGCAGGGCCGGCAGCGCGCTGGCCGGCGTTGCCAGCACGACGTAGTCCGCCCGCGCCGCCGCGTCCGCGTTGCTCGAGCCCTCCACGTCCCTACAGCCCGCGCGCTCCGCGTACTCGGCGGCCCTCGCCGCGGCCCTCGCCGGGTCCCTCGACCCTATTATCACGCGGCGCCCCCCGCAAAGCCTGAGGGCCAGGCCCTCCCCCAGGTCGCCGGTGCCGCCCAGTATCGCCACGGTGGTGGACGCGCGCAACGCCGTCCCGGGGCCGCGAAGTCTTATATGTAATCCGGGTCCCCCGCCAGCCCGGCCGCCTCCCTGAGCAGGTCCAGGACGTCGTTGAGCTGCAGGTCTATCCAGTAGTCCTCGAACGCCACCCCCTCGCCCGCGGCGTCGTCGTACATGCCTATCACTATGGTCGCGCCCAGCGGGACCTCCCTTCCGCCGACCACGGCGATCGCCTCCAGCCCGTAGATGACCCCCCTCGGCACGAGGAGGGGAATGCTGTCCTCCAGCCCCTTCGGGAGCAACCTGAGCTCCCTCGAGAAGCGGACGAGCTTGAGCTCCGGCCCCTGCGGACGCCGCGCCCCCAGGAGGCGACGCGCCCCCTCGCGCGCCAGCTCCTCGACCTCAGCGAGCCGGGCCTCCATCTCGCGCGCGAACTCCTCCTTCCCCAACTTCGTCCAGACGCCCGGCCTCAGGCCCGGCCGATCCACACAGTTATCCTTATCAATTCATATTATTAACGCTTCCGTATCCGAAGCGATACTACCTATATAAGGCGGGCGCGGAAGCCCCCCAATCCATATAGGTCGGCGCCCCGAGCCCCCGGGCGTTGTTCCGCGCCAGGCCCCCTACGGAGTGGTCCCCGGCCCAGGGGAACCCGCGCGTGGTCCTGCTGGGGGCTCCCTTCGACCACACGCAGAGCTTCAGGCCGGGCGCCCGCTTCGGCCCGTCCGCCCTCAGGGCCGCCCTTCCGAACCTCGAGTTCTACAGCGTTGAGCTCGGGCGCCCCCTCGACGACGTGCCACTGGGCGACGCCGGCGACCTCGAGTACACGTCGGACATCCTCAGCGCGCTCAAGTTCGTCGAGGAGGCGGTCTCTGAGCTCAAGGGGTCCGGCAAGGTACCGGCGCTGGCGGGCGGCGAGCACACGATAACCCTCGCGTCCTACAGGCCCTTCTGCGGCGCGTCGCTCGTCGTCTTCGACGCGCACCTCGACATGCGCGACGAGCTGTTCGGCCTCAAGGTGTCCCACGCCACCTTCCTCCGGAGGCTCATGGAGTCCTGCGACGTGGAGGTCCTCCACGTGGGAGGCAGGGCCTTCTCCCGGGAGGAGCTGGAGTTCGCCCGCTCCCGCGGCGTCGAGATGTATCCACCGCATGAGCTGAGGGAGGCCGCCGATGCCCTCTCCAGGCTCTCGAGGTCCGGGGCCGACGTCTACGTGAGCCTGGATCTCGACGTGCTGGACCCGGCGTTCGCGCCGGGCGTCGGGAACCCGGAGCCCGGCGGCCTCAGCTCCTCCGAGCTGTTCCGCCTCCTGGCTTCCCTGGACGGATCGTCGCTCGTCGGCTTCGACGTCGTGGAGCTCACGCCTCCCTACGATCCCTCGGGCGCCACATCCGCCGCGGCCGCCAAGGCCCTCCTGTTGCTCTCCTCCATAGCGGGGCGCGCCTGAAGGCGGGCCCCGCGC
>CAYFJD010000035.1:0-4028 GCA_964343285.1 uncultured Nitrososphaerales archaeon | reverse complement strand
GGCCCTCCTGTTGCTCTCCTCCATAGCGGGGCGCGCCTGAAGGCGGGCCCCGCGCGGCCCTCACGCTTATAACGTCCGTCCGCGCCTTCCCGAGGCGGAAGGGGGTGCGGGCCGCGTCGCGCGGGGACTCCTACGCGGCGGTTTCCGTGATCTTGGACTGCGCGAGCGGCCGCTGTCGCGTGCTGCTCGTCAAGCGCGTGGAGAACTCGAGGGATCCGTGGTCCGGGGACTGGGCCCTGCCGGGCGGCAGGATGGAGCCGGAGGACGCGGACCTTCGCGCGACGTCCGTGAGGGAGACGCTGGAGGAGACCGGGATAGACCTGAGGTCTTCCGCCGAGTTCATGTTCGAGCTGGACTTCTTCTCGCCCACGAACGCCCCCTGGATGCGCGTGAAGCCCTTCGTCTACAGGCTGCTCAGGCCGGTGGAGGTCAGGCTATCCGAGGAGCTCGTCAGGTACGAGTGGGCGTACCTGGACGAGCTCAGGGAGTCCACGGACGAGGCGGGGAGGCCCGAGTTCAGGCTCGCCGGGGGTGAGAGGATTTGGGGGATGACGGCCAGGATACTCGTGGCGACGAAGGAGAGGCTGGGGCTCCGCTAGGGTCCAGGATCCTCGGCAGGCTGCTGAAGGATCCGTCGCTCAGGGACGGCTACTTCCTGGTGGACTACGCGTCGCCGGGGTGCGCCGACCCCTTCAGGACCTTAGTGGCAGTCGTCCTCTCGCAGAACACGAACGACAGGAACGGTTACAGGGCCTTCTCGGCGCTCGAGAGGTCCGTGGGGGTGACGCCTGAGAGCATCCGCGCCGCCCCCCTCGAGGCCATAGAGGAGGCCATAAGGCCCGCCGGCATGCACAGGCAGAGGGCGAGGAAGCTCAAGGAGCTCGCGTCCGCCGTCATCGAGCGCTACGGCGGGGACCTGGCCCGCGCCCTCTCCGGCGGCCTCGAGGAGGCCAGGTCCGCGCTCATGGAGCTTCCCGGGGTGGGGCCGAAGACGGCGGACGTCGTGTTGCTGTTCTGCGCCTCCATGCCGACCTTCCCCGTGGACACCCACATATTCCGCGTGTCGCGCCGCCTTGGGCTGGTGGGGCCGAGGGCCGGCTACGAGGAGGTGCGGCTCGCGCTCCAGTCGACGTTCGAGCGCGAGGACTACGCGGTGGCGCACAGGGCGCTGATCCAGCTCGGCAGGGTCTACTGCCGCGCGAGGTCCCCCAGGTGCGGCGAGTGCCCGATCCGCGACCTGTGCCCGCGCATCGGCGTCGAGCGGCCGCCCGTGAAAAGCAAAATAGGCGCCGGCCTCGACCGGGGGCGAGCGGATGAGGGCGCTGGTGTGGCACGTCGACGAGCTCTCGTACTGGCCGGTCGGCAGGGAGGGCGACGCGGCCGAGGAGCTGAGGGAGGAGGGCCCCCGCGAGTTCCGGGATTCGTTGGCGGTCCTCGTGAGCGTGGAGGCAGGCGACGGGCCGGCGGAGGCGGGCGAGATGGCGGCGGAGGTGGCGGAGGTGGCGCGCCAGGTGGGGTGCAACAGGGTCGTCGTCTACCCCTACGCCCACCTGAGCAACAACCTGGCCCCCCCTCGGGCGGCGATCGAGGTCCTCGAGGCCCTCGGGAGGGAGCTGGAGTCCATGGGGTTCGAGGTCCACCGCGCGCCCTTCGGCTGGACGAAGGGCTTCCAGGTGCGCGTCAAGGGGCACCCGCTGGCCGAGCAGCTGAAGGTCGTGGAGCCGGGCAGGGCGCGCCCCCGCGCCGCGGAGCCGAAGAGGAAGTTCCACAGGTTCATCGTGATAGACGACGACGGCTCCGAGTACGAGGTGACCCCCGACAACTGGCGCAGCTCGCCCCCGCTCTCCAAGGACGACGTGAAGCATAGGATGCTCGCGGAGTTCATCAGGAACGAGCTGGAGGGGAGGCCCCCCAGCGGGGCCGCGCCGAGGCACGTCTACTACATGAGGAAGCTCGAGCTCGTCGACTACGCGCCGGAGAGCGACGTCGGGCACATGAAGTGGTACCCGAACGGCGTCCTGATCAGGGACCTAATACTGGACTACGCGTACTACAAGGTCGCGCGCGAGTGGGGCGCGATGAAGATGCAGAACCCCCTGCTCTACAGGACGGACGTGGAGTCCATAAGGATGCTCCAGGGCGAGTTCCACGAGCGCGACTACAGGGTGGAGGACGGCCTGGTCCTCAGGTTCGCCAGCGACCCGGGCGCCTTCCCCTTCGTCCAGAAGCTCACGTTCACCTACAAGCAGATGCCGCTCAAGGTCTACGAGGAGGCGCTGTGCTTCAGGAAGGAGCAGAAGGGGGAGCTGACCGGCCTCATGAGGGTCAGGTCCTTCCTCATGACCGATCACCACGCCTTCATGGCGGACGAGGAGCAGGCTAAGGCGGAGTACAGGAGGCTCAGCCTGCTCTTCAAGCAATTGATGGACGATATAATATCCGGGGGACACTGGGTCCTCGGCTTCGAGTTCGTCGAGGAGTACTACGAGAAGTTCAGGGACTTCATAAGGTCCCTCGTCGCCGAGATGGGGGTGCCCGCGTTCGTCAAGCTGATGAGGGAGATGTCCCACTACTACGCGTTCAAGAGCGAGTACCAGGCGATATTCCCGGACGGGAACAACGTCCAGATATCGACGGTCCAATGGGACGTGAAGAACGGGGAGCGCTTCAACATAAAGTACGTCGCGGAGGACGGGAAGGAGAGGCCCGTGCCGATAATACTCCACGCGTCCAGCTTCGGCAGCATAGAGAGGACGCTGGCCTCGATCCTCGAGAGGGCGGCGTGGGACGAGGAGAGCGGGATCAACCCGACGCTCCCGTTCTGGCTGTCGCCGGAGCAGGTCAGGATAATACCGGTCAGGGTCCCGGACCACCTGCAGCACGCGCTCAGGTTGGCGGAGGACCTGGAGCGCAGGGGCTTCAGGGTCGGGCTGGACGACCGCGACCTAACGGTCTCCAAGCGCGTGCGCGACGCGAAGTCCAGCTGGGTGCCCTACATAGTCGTCGTGGGGGACGAGGAGGTGAGGGGCGGCTACTACTCGGTCACCCCGAGGGAGGGGTATCCGATAGGGAAGGAGCCGACCCTGCGCATGAGGGAGGAGGAGCTGGTGGCCGAGCTGGAGCGCAGGCAGGGCGGGATGCCCAGGAGGCCGCTCTACGTGCCGAGGGAGCTGTCCCTCAGGCCCATATTCACGGGCGTGTCCTGAGTTGCCGCGCGGGGCTCCCCGGGATCCCCTGGAGCTGCTGGAGCGCTCGAGGGGGCTGACGGCCGAGGAGTTCGAGGAGTTGCTGGACAGGGCGGGCGACGCCCTCGGGGGGGACGAGGCGTCCTGCGGGCGCCTGCGGAGGAGGGGGGGATTGGTCAGGATCCGCGGCCCCGGCCGGCTCCTCGTGGTCGGCGACCTGCACGGCGACGCCGACTCGCTGCGCTCGATCCTCGCCGGCCCCGCCCGCGAGGCGCTCGAGGACGGCGTGGTGGTGTTCCTGGGGGACTACGTGGACAGGGGGCCCTCCCAGGTCGAGGTGCTCTCGACACTCCTCTCTTTGAGGCTCGAGCGCCCCGGGTCGGTGGTGCTGCTCAGGGGGAACCACGAGCCCCCGCCCTGGCTGATGCCGGAGCCCCACGACTACCCGAGGGCCCTCGAGCTAAGGTTCGGCCGCGCCGGGGACCGCCTCTACAGGAAGTCCATGGACCTCTTCCAGAGGCTCCCGCACGCGGCCGTATCCGAGGGCGGCGTATTCATGGTGCACGGCGGCCCACCGTCCGCGCCGCGCCGCCTGGAGGACCTGGAGCGCCCGACGAGGGAGGACCTGGAGGACATGTTGTGGAGCGACCCGACCCCCGTACCCGGCGTCGCGCCGTCCCCGAGGGGGGCCGGGCACCTCTACGGGCCCGACGTGACGAGGAGGTTCCTGGCCGAGAACGGGCTGAGGATGATCGTGAGGTCCCACGAGCCATGCGACGGCTACAGGGTGGATCACGGCGGGCTGGTCGTCACGGTTTTCAGCCGCAGGGGACCCCCGTACGC
>CAYFJD010000034.1:0-9289 GCA_964343285.1 uncultured Nitrososphaerales archaeon | reverse complement strand
CTCCTGATGCACTCGAGGAGGAGCCTCGAGTCCTCAGCGGGTTGGTAGGGCCGCGGCAACGGCGAGCGCCTCCCTGGGCGTGAGCTCCCTCACCCTGACCTTGCCCCTCCAGGGCTCCCCGCACCCCAGCTCCCCGCAGAGCCTCGAGAGGGCGGTCCTCCTGCGCGAGAACAGCGCCCTAAGGCTCGACATCGCCCAGCGGGCCTCGCGTTCCGACATCGCCACGCGCGGCCTCAGGAAGACCACGCGCGAGTTCACCTTGGGCGGCGGCGAGAAGGCGTTGGGCGGAACCCTGTTCCCGAGCTCCGCGCGGAACGCCAGCTGGAAGAACGCGGACATGGCGCCGTACCTGCTGTCCGAGGGGCCGTCCAGCGCCTTGCGGACGAAGTCCTCCTGAAGGACCAGCGAGGCCGCCCTGAAGCCCTTCGAGGCTAGCCACTCCACGGTGGCGGACGACTCCGAGTAGGGGGGGCTGGAGATCAGGTAGTCGAACCTCCTTATCACCCTGTAGGCGTCGCCGCACACTATCTCCAGGTTCCAGGTCCTGTCCAGCGAGGATGCGGCCGCGGCGCAGAGGTCCGGATCCAGCTCCGCGCTGACCACGAGCGCGTTGACCCCCGCCAGGCGGCGCGTGAGGGAGCCCCTCCCAGTCCCTATCTCGGCAACCACGTCCGAGGGCCTCGCGTCCCTCAACGGGGCCAGCAGCTCGAGCGCCACCCTCTCAGACCTCAGGAAGTGCTGTCCCAGCCTGCGGCGCCTTCCCCTCACGGCCTCTTCACGAACAGGAACGTCTGCGTCTTCCCCTCCAACTCCTCCAGTATCCTCTTAGCGATCTGCTTGTGGACGTCCTTGAGCCCCACGCGCTGCTCTATGTCCTTATACGAGGTAAAGGGCGCCTTCTCGCGCTCCTCCAATATCTTCTTCAGCAACGCCTTCCCTATACCCGGTATCAGCTCCAACGCGTGCATCCTGGGGGTCAGCGGCTGCGAGTTGTTGAAGAACTCGACGAACCTCTGCTCCTTGGACGCGACTATCTTTTCGACGACGTCCGGCAGGACGCTCTTGGCCGTCGGCGTTAACTCGTCGTAGGAGAGCCTCCCGAGGACGCTCGCGACCTTATCCCTTGCCTCCTTTCCGACGTACAGCCTCTCCCCTATCGTGTAGATGACGCCGTCGATCCCGAGTATCTCCAGGAAGGTCAAGTAGTCCTCCCCCAGCGACTGTATGACTATCCCCTCCTTCCCCCTGACCGTCCTGGCCCTCCCCTTGACCTGGATGTCCAGTACGTAGGCGTACTCCTCGTATTTCTTAGCGGGCTGCTGGCGCGATCCGGCAGGATGCACGCCGATAAAGAACCACCACTAAGTTAAGTGCGTTTCGCGGGCGCCGGCGGGCGCTGTCCCCCCTGAACGGTCCTGGCCTCGAACGCGCACTTGTCCGATCCCTCGTTCACGCACTCCACCTCCTCGACCTCCCACTCCCCTCCCAGGGCGGCCGAGAGGATCCCCGCGATCATGCCCCTGATCCAGTGGGAGGTCCTGCCGCTCCTGTGCCCCTTGAGCAGGTCGCATTCTATTAGATCGCGCGCCTCGATCCTGTAACGCGAGCCGTCCGGGCTCCCGAGGACCTCGATCGACGACGCGTATCCGTGGGACTGCAGCACGGAGAAGTTGACCTGGGGCACGGCGCCGGGTCCGAGAAGGGAGGCGTGTTCGCGGGCGGCCTCCCTCCCGGAGTAATATCCGATGTGGTAGAGCAACGCACTCCCCACGTCCTCGCCCAGGAACTCCCTGGCTCCGAGGAGCATCCCGAGCAGCGCCCGGCCGGTCATCAAAAGGGATCTGGTACCGGCGGCCTCCAGGATCAGCCCGCCGTGGGCCGCGAACCCCACCGGGGAGCCCTCCACCAGGGCGACCGATTCCACGCCGTCCAGGGACCTTAGGTCCCCCTCCAGCCTCGATGGATCTGCGCCGCCGAGCTCCACTATCGACATGCACTCCATCAGCCCCTCGGGCCGGAAGCGGCATAGCGACTCCATCATCCTGGCGCCAGCGGCATCTATCGACTCGTGGACGAGCTCCACCGCGCGGTAGGAGCGGGCCTCCAACCTGAGGGCGGCGAGCCTGCGCCCCGGCTCCACCCAGGAGAGCGGGAGCCTCACGGCGCGGCGCCATTCGTCCTCCATGGGGAGGGGGCCGCGCGCTAACGGTAAAAGCGTTATGTTATAATTTCTCTTATTTTATAAAATTAATCGGTTAATCCAATGGCGTTGGCGGGCCGCCCTCAGGGGGCGGAGCCCCTCTTGGTCTCCTCCTCTATTATCCGCAGGGCCTTCTCCAGGGTCTCCGTCGTTATCATCTTGCGCCAGCCGTTGGCGATCGCCCTGAGCTCCTCTATCGTGCCGGGCAGGATGTTGGTGACCTCCACCGCCTCCTCCTCCGTCAACCCAACCTCCGCCACCAACCTGTCCACTATCCTCCTGGCGGTCTGACCATCTATCTTGGAGAACTTCATGAGGTAGTCGAGCGTCCTCATGAGGAACTGATCGGACTCCACGTCCACGTCCTTCACGGCCTTCTCCAGTATCTCCTTCGCCTCGTGTATCGTTATGGGCTTCTTGGCCACCACCCTGAACGACATCCCGCTACGCCCTCACAGGCACCACGTGGTCGCGCCTGACTATCAGGATCTTCTTCTTCCTGGGGCTGAGCTCCAGCTCGAGCACCAGGGACCTCCTCCTGACCTCCTTCACCACGGCTATCCTGCCCTGGTAGCGTTTGTACGGCATCCCCTTGTGTTGCGCCGGGTTTATGTCGATGGCGACGCGATCCCCGGGCTCGTAGTCCTCAAGGAGGCGGGAGAGGCCCACCGGCTTCTCCAGCGTCAGCAAGTTCCTGGTCTTGCGGCGCGGGCCTTTGTACTTGGGCAAGCCGTTACCCGATGCTCCCAGGATACGTTATAACCTTTTCCCGCGCGAAACCGTTTTTATTCGGGGCGCCCTGGGGTTTTCAGCCTCAATGAATGCGGGAAGAGCCGGCTGATGGGTGATGAGGATTATGAGTTATGAGAGGCCCGTCGCGCTCCTGTTCTCCGGGGGCAAGGACAGCAACTTCGCCTACCTGAGGCTGCTCGAGCAGGGGCGCGACGTCTGCTGCCTCCTCACGGTCGTCCCGAAGGACCCGGAGAGCATGTTGCTCCACCACGTCAACGCGGCGCTCACGCCGCTCCAGGGGGAGGCCATCGGTAAGCCTGTGCTGGTCGAGCGCGCGGAGGTTGGCGGGGAAGAGGAGGCCCTCCGGAGGCTGTTGAGGAGGGCCGCCGAGCTGGGCGCGGGCTACGCAGCGACAGGCGCGCTGATAAGCAGGTGGCAGAGCGGCGTGTTCAACGGCCTCGCGCGCGAGGCAGGGCTCGAGCCCCTGGCGCCACTCTGGGGGCTGGACCAGGAGGAGTACCTGAGGGACGTCGTCAGGAGGGGGATAAGGGCGATGATAACGCGCGTGTCCGCGTACGGCCTGGGATTAGACCTGTTGGGGGCCGTGCTGGACGAGGGGCTCGTGGAGCGCGTAATCCAGCTCAGCAGGAAGTACCGCTTCAACCCCTCCTTCGACGGGGGCGAGGCGGAGACGTTCGTGCTGGACGCCCCGTTCTACAGGAAGAGGATATCGGTGCTGGACGCGGAGGTCGTGCGCGGATACGACTGGGGCGAGCTCAGGATAAAGCGGGCAAAGCTTGAAATCAAGGCGTGAGCGCGCCACCCCGTGCTGGAGGGCCTGAAGGAGGGGCTGAGGGGGGCCATAGACAGGCTGCTGGGCCGCAGCCTCGTCGACGAGAAGTCGATAAGGGAGTTCGTCCGCGATATCCAGAGGGCGCTCCTGCAGGCGGACGTCAACGTGAGGCTCGTCCTGGACCTCTCCAAGAGGCTGGAGGAAGCCCTGAGGAGCGAGAGGCCGCCGCCGGGAATATCCATGAAGGAGCACGCGGTGTACGTCCTGTACAACGAAATAGTGAGGATCCTCGGCGGGGAGGAGGTCAAGCCGCCCGTCCCGCGGGGCGGCAGACCCCTCAGGGTGATGCTCGTGGGGCTCCAGGGCTCTGGGAAGACGACCACCGCCGCCAAGCTGGCCCTCTACTACAAGAACAGGGGGTATAGGCCGGGCCTGGTGGCCGCGGACACGTACAGGCCGGGGGCGTACGACCAGCTGAGGCAACTCGCGGGGAGGGTGGGGGCACTGTTCTACGGGGATCCCGGGGAGCGCGACGCGATAAAAATCGCGAGGGAGGGCTCGGAGCGCCTCGCCGCCGAGGGCGCGGACGTGATAATAGTCGACACCGCAGGCAGGCACAAGAACGAGGCGGAGCTAATGGAGGAGATGCGCGAGATAGAGCGCGCGATATCGCCGGACGTCACGTTCCTCGTGGTGGACGCCACGATAGGCCAGCAGGCCGAGAGGCAGGCGAGGGCCTTCGCGGAGGCCGCCAGGGTCGGGGGCCTGATAGTCACGAAGCTCGACAGCTCCGCCAAGGGAGGGGGCGCGCTGACGACGGCCGCGGTGACGGGGGCCAAGGTCTACTTCACCGCGTCCGGCGAGTCCCTGGAGGACTTCGAGGAGTACTCGCCTAGGAGGTTCGCCGAGAGGCTGCTGGGGATGGGGGACCTCGAGGCCCTGGTGGAGAAGTTCAGGAGGCTGAGCGAGGAGGACAGGGAGAGGGCGGAGAGGCTGAGCAGGGGGAAGTTCACGCTAGTGGACTTCGTGGAGCAGCTCGAGGACCTGAGCAGGATGGGGCCCTTCTCGAGGATCTTGGAGATGCTCCCGGGGGGATCCGAGCTTAAGCTGCCGAAGGAGGCCGTGGAGGAGATGGAGGACAAGGTGGTGAAGTGGCGGGCGGCCATCAACTCGATGACGCCGGACGAGAGGGAGAACCCGGAGATAATCAACGGGCAGAGGATCAGGCGCATAGCGAGGGGGGCGGGCCTGGACGAGAGGGACGTGAGGGAGCTCCTGAAGTCGTACGAACAGGCGAGGAGGCTCGCCAAGGTCCTCAGGAAGTCCAGGCTGAGGAACTTGCCGAGGTCCGGCGTGTTCGGCGAATGAGCGAGGCTGCGGAGCTCAGGAAAATACGCATATGCCGTTGGTGCCTGGGGAGGCTCCACAGCTCGGACGCGGGATCCGTGGAGGCCGTCGGCTCCAAGATCGCGTCCGAGCTGGGGATAGGGACGGACGATGCCGGGTGCCAGCTGTGCGGCGGCATGTTCTCCAGGTTGGGGGAGCTGGTGGAGGGTGCGCTCGATGGTCTCGCCGGCCTCGAGCTGAGGTCCTTCTACGTGAGCGTGTCGGTGCCCTTCGAGATGAGGGAGGCGGAGGACGAGCTCAGGTCCAGGCTCAGGCTGCGCGGCGGCCTCTCCGCCAAGAGGCTTGCCATCAGGATGATATCCAGGGAGATCGAGAGGAGGCTGGGGGTGCCGGCGAGCCCGAGGAACCCGGACGCTATCCTCGAGTTCACCCCGGAGGGCCTGCGCGCGATCTCGTTAATGCCCATGTACTTGGAGGGGCGCTACGTTAAGCCCGCGGAGGAGCCGGCGGGCGGGCCCGGAGGCCTGGAGGGCGAGGTGACCAGGTCCCTGGCGGCCGCCCTCGCCGCCGACGAGGTTCGGATGATATGGCTCGGCACGGACTTCGAGGGCATCGAGGTGGCGGGGAGGGGGAGGCCGTTCCTGGCCAAGGTGCTGGGCGCTAGGAGGAGGATCAGCTGGCCGCGCGCCCTCGGCGGGGCGCTGGGCGATCGCGTCCTGTCCCTCAGGGCGCTGGGCGATCCCCGCGCCGTCTCCGGGCTAGCCGGCAGGAGGGCGTATGACGTAGTCCTCGTCGAGGCTGAGGCCCCCTCCGACCTCGAGGACCTGGACTCCAGGCTCAGGGCGCTGGAGGGATCGGAGATCAGGTGCGGAGGAGGGAGCCCGAGGCGCGTCGCGCGCGCCCTCGGCAGGGCCGAGGGCGGATACCTCATCGCGCTCATCTGCGTGGAACACGGCGTGGACCCGAGGCTCCTCCCCGAGTGCGTGGCAGGCGGCGGGAGGGCCTCCCGCGCCCTTGTCCTCGACGTCGTGGAGGACTGCGCGGGCTATCCTTTGGGATGGTACGCGGCCGGCTTGAAAAAGGATAATTTCCCCGGCGCGCCCGTGCGTGCGTGGCCGGATGCGAGCGGGGCAGGCCTGTCAGGAGGGTCGTCCTCTACGTCAAGGACTCCATCAGGGAGCGCTCGCCCGAGCTCTACGACTCCCTCGTGAAGCTCTTCAGGGAGAGGTTCGAGGTCGTCGAGCCCGGGGAGGCGGACGTCGCGGTCAGCGTTGGAGGTGATGGGACCTTCCTCGCGGCCGCGAGGGGGCTCCCGGAGGACCTGCCCATATTGGGCGTGAACATGGGGCGCCGCGGCGCCGTGACGGACGCGCTCCCGGAGGACCTGCCCGTAGCCATAAGGAGGCTCGCGGAGGGCGACTACTGCGTCGAGGACAGGATCAGGCTGGAGGCGTCGATGGGCGCCGCGGCCTACGAGGCGATAAACGAGCTCTACATATATAGGAAAAATCCGGGCCCCACGCCCTTCTTCACGGTCCGCTACGGCCCCGACGAGGTTTACTCGGAGAGGATGGACGGGCTGATAGTGTCCACGCCCACGGGATCCACAGGGTACAACCTCTCGGCCGGCGGGCCCGTGCTCCCCGAGACAGCGGCTTCCGCCGTGGTGACCCCCGTGCTGCCGCTGACGAAGGTCCCGTCCATCGTGGTGCCCCTGGACACTGGGTCATGGCTGGAGGTCGAGCCCTCGTCGCCCGTCACCGTGGTTGTTGACGGCCAGCTCAGCGCCGACCCCGATGCGGGGACGATACGCATAGGCCTCTCCGCCCACAAATTGATGGTCGTGAGGCTCAGGCGCGTCCAATTCCAGCACCTTAGGAAGACCCTCTGCGGCTGAGGAGGCCATGCCCACCAGGCGGAAGTTCCTGATGCTCGACACTTCCGCGCTGGAGGTGGGGGTGCCCGAGCTCCACGACGTAACTCCCGTGGTCACGCCCGGCGTCCTCAGGGAGCTGGAGAGGCGCGGCAGGTCGGAGCCCCTGAGGACTCTGGTGGAGGAGGGGATGGTCGAGGTTCTCGAGCCCGGGGAGGAGGCGCTCAAGGAGGTCCTGGCCGCCGCCTCGTCCACGGGCGACGGGCGCAGGCTGTCCCCGGTGGACGTCGAGGTCCTGGCCGCCGCCCTGGTGCTTTCCTCGCGCGGGGAGGTGCACCTGCTGACGGATGACGTCTCGATGCAGAACGTAGCCATGCGCCTGGGCATAAGCGCCGCGGGCGCGATCGTGGGCCGCCGCAGGAAGATCTCGTGGATCTATTATTGTCCCGGGTGCGGGGCCTCCTTCAGCGTTCCGCCGGCGGATCTCGTTTGCCCCATTTGCGGGACGGCGTTGAGGCGCAAGGCCCGCGGCCGTAAGCGGTTCGATGTCGACCGCAGCGGCGGGCCGGCGTCGTCCAATTCCTCCGGTGCCGGGCGATAATGGTCTGGGATCATCATCGACAGGTTGGTCTTGTTCGATTCCACGACCAGCTCTGGTCGTGGAACCCGCGATGAGATCGGGGTCGATCAACCCATCGTCGAATTTCCTACCGACGGGATGCCCGTCAACCCGAGCCCAATCGACGTGTCTAAATTGGGTCCTCCTAAATGCTCGGAGCTCGGGAGGGCCCGAGCCGCATAATCTCCCTTGGTGAGGGCGTGGTCCCGGTGGGATCTCGAGTTGGTGGAGCAGATGGTGTCTACAAAAATTTTATATAAAACACATTTACTATTTATCCACGCGGATGAGCGAGGACCTCGGAGCCAGAATCGACAGGTTCGATCGTTGGCCGTGGCCGTGGAGCGTAATGATCCTGGTGGGGCTTACCTACTTCTTCGGCGAACTGGACGTGCTCACGATAGGCCTAGCGGCTCCTGCGATAGGTGCCCAGATGCACGTGAACCCAGTCGTGGTCGCGAGCGTCGGAGGCACGATAGGCCTCATCGGGTATCTGATCGGCGCCCTCCTATACTCCCATATAGCCGATAGGTTTGGTAGGAAGATAGGCCTCGCCATAACCCTGATATCGTACTCCGTTGGATCGCTCTGGACCGCAGCCTCGCCGGACATATTGAATGTGTACGCCTCCAGGCTGTTGACCGGCATCGGCATAGGCGCCGACCTCGCGGTGGCCGCGGCGTACCTGAGCGAGCTCGCGCCCGCGAAGGCCAGGGGTCATTACCAGGGCTTCGGGACGTTCCTGGGATTCCTGGGCGCTGGAATTATACCGTTCCTGGCGTACGTGCTCATACCCATAGCTGCCTGGGGCTGGAGAATAATATTCGTCATCGGAGGGTTAGGGGCGGTGCTCGTGATCTTCTTCAGGAGGGGGTTGCCCGAGAGCCCCAGATGGCTGCTGGCCCGCGGGAGGATCGAGGAGGCGGAGAGGATAGTAAACGAGATGGAGGCCTATTACCAGAAACGCTACGGCGCGCTTCCAGCGGTGGAGAGGGCGCTGAAGGTAACCACGAAGGAGACTAGGGCGCCGATCGCTTCGCTCCTGGCGGACAGGCGCTACTTGCCCAGGTTCCTGCTGTTGTTCGCCGTTTTCATATTGTACTACATATACGCGTATCCGGTGTTGGTTATGACGACCTCCGCGCTGGCCGCGGCCGGATACGCGATAATGACCAGCCTATTCATAGTCGGCATCGGTGGATTCGGCTATGCGCTGGGCGGGTTCCTCAACTACTTGTTTGCGGACGTGACCGAGCGGAAGTATTTGATATCCTTGCTGCTGATAGTGCAGGGGCTCACTCTGTTCGGCATAGGCATAAAGGGGCCGGTGTGGGAGGAGGTGCTGTCCTACTTCGTCTTCGCGTTCACGAACACATTCCTGATCTCGGCGCTGTACATATACGCAGCCGAGAACTTCCCCGCCTGGGCGAGGAGCACGGGCGTGGCGCTCACCGATGGGCTCGGGCACATAGGACCCGTGTTCATGCTGACGCTCGCGATGATCATGATATCCACCATAGGATTCTCCACGACCTGGTACGTTTTGGGGATCATCGCGATAATAGCTGGTCTGCTGGTCCTCCTGGGGATACGCTCGACGAAGAGGAGGTTGGAGGAACTAGCGGAGTAATTTTGTATTTTTTTTAGGTCGCTAGCTGACGATCCGTCGAAAGCGGCGACTCTCAGATAAGTAATTCAACGCAGCTCATCCGTCCGCGAGGGAAT
>CAYFJD010000033.1:0-9429 GCA_964343285.1 uncultured Nitrososphaerales archaeon | reverse complement strand
GACGCGTTGAGGATATCCGATACGATGGTGGAGGTCGTGAGGTTGGTGGCGCCGCACCACGCCAACCCACTGGGATTTCTCTACGGAGGGTACATGTTGAACTGGCTCGTCGACGCCGGCACAATAGCGGCGATGGACCTGGCCAAGGCCGACCTGGTCCTCGGCTTCTTGGACAGGATGCACTTCGTGTCCCCAGTGAAGATCGGCGATATATTGGTATATCGCGCGTGGGTCGTCAACGTCGGGAGGTCCAGCCTCACGGTGCTCGTGGAGTCCTACGTCAAGGGGTTCGAGGACGTGAGGTTGGCGACCGTCGGACGGCTGATATACGTGAAGGTGGGCGGGGATGGGAGGCCGCAGCCCTTGGGCGTGGAGTTGGAGAGGGGGGATGGGTGGGAGGCGTCGCTCTTCGACGCGTTCTCCGCCTGGCGGAGATCCGTGGAGCCGATGCTCAGGGCCGAGGGGCACTCCCACGGCTTGCCGCCGCTGAGCGCCTTCCTCTCCATGCCAGAGGACGCGACGTCTACGGGCATAATGTACGGCGGCAGGCTCCTCTACTACTTGGACCAATTCAACGCCATAGCCGCCTTCAAGTTCTCGCCGAGGATCTACGTGACGGCGAACGTCAACGCCACCGCCTTCAGGAGGCCGATATTCGTGGGCGACGTCGTGGAGGTGCGCGCGGGCGTCACCTACGTCGGGAGGTCCAGCCTCGAGGTCACGTTCGACGTCCACGCGCTCGGCAGGGCTGGGGACCGGCACGTCGCGGAGGGACGCTCGACCTTCGTCTCGATGGGGGAGGACGGAAGGCCGGCGCCTATCGGCGCCGGGCCGCTCGGCGATGAGGATGCCTTCAAGAGGAAGGAGGAGGAGCTGAAGGAGGCCAAGGTGCTCAAGGCGCTGAAGCCCGACTTGGATCACAGGCGGCCGGTCATGGCGGACGCGCTGATGCTCCTCGGACCTTGATCGGGGCCGCTAGACCATGGTCACGGATAGCGCGAACAGGACGGCGGATAGCGCGAATGCCCCTGCCCATACGCCCTTGTTCCACCTGAAGACCTTCAGCCCATCCAATATGCCGAGCGGGATGAGGTTGAAGAGCGCGATGAAGGAATTAATGTAGGCGGCCATCGCCAAGTAATAGAGCTGGGGAGCGCCCATCGCCGCGGCGATCAGGGCGGAGGCCATAGCGATGTTCACGGCAGGCCCCCAGAGGGCGGTCCTGCCCATTAGGTAGCGGTCGTCCGGCCCGTAGATTACCGTGGCGCCCGGCGCTATTATTTTGAAGAAGGGCAGGACGACGCTTATCGCGGTCACGATGACTCCCCACGTCTGGAGCCGGAACTCCGCGTAGTACCCGTAGTGGATGGCGGAGAACTTGTGGGCCAGCTCGTGGAGGAGGAAAGCCAACACGAACAGCACGCTGCTCAGGGCAAAGCCCAGCACGCCCATCGGTATGTAGTAAAACCAGCTGGCCCCGGCGGCCATAACTAGCACGGCGCCCACCAGCAGGTGTAACCATTCGCCGTGCCTATACCTACGCCCTCCATAGTAATAATAGTAATAGTAATCTTCGACGGCCACGGGGGCGCCGAACCACGGCCTTAATATTAGCCTATCGATGGATGAGATGGAACTGGACACGTGCCCCCGCAGATCCCCGCGGTTAGCAGGCCTCAGTCGAATTCCTCGCCCGACCAGTATCGATGGACGGCGGCGATTCGGCCGAGCGGCGGCGTTGCCCGTCCGCTAGGGCGCCCGACCTCGTCGCATTGGCGAACGCCCGATGGTGGGTGGACCGGACGAGCGCTCCACGCGGCGCCGCGCCTTCGCGGGCCTTGGATCAGCGCTAAGGATATTTCGACGGGGACGAGATGGAGGGCGTGGAGCCGAGCGTCGTCAGGCCGTGCGAGGCGGTCGCGGTCGTTAGCGGGGGGCCGGACAGCGTCTGTTACGCGGCGCGCTGGGCGCGGAGGGGATGCAACGTGCACGCCGTCAGCTTCCTTTATGGGCAGAAGGGCAAGCGCGAGGTGGAGGCCGCGTCGCGCGCCCTCTCCAGGATCAACTCCCTGCGCCGCGCGGACTGGGGGGCCATCGTGGAGCACAGGGTGATAGATCTCTCCTCGCTGGGAGAACTCTGGAGGGGAACCCAGCTGACGGACGGCTCGGTGGAGGTGGAGGCCGCGTATTCGCCTTCCGTCGTCGTCCCCCTGAGGAACGTGATAATGCTAGCAGTCGCCGCCGCGTACGCCTACTCGTTGAGTGCCCCGCGGGTCTACGTCGTGTACGGCGCGCACTACGACGACGTCATGCCCAGGCAGGACACGTGGGAGCCGCTCTACCCGGACTGCAGCCCGGAGTGCGCCGAGGCCCTCCAGGCGGCGCTGGGCATATGCCACTTCAGGTCGGAGAGGAGGCTGGAGATATGGAGCCCGGCGAGGGAGGGGCTCAGGAAGTCCGAGCTTCTGAGGGACTGCTACGGCGCCCTCGGGGATGTGCTTTACGATACGTGGAGCTGCTACTTGAGCGGCTCCGTCCACTGCGGCGCGTGCGAGTCGTGCAGGAACAGGCACAGGGCGCTGAAGGAGGCCGGCGTCCCCGATTGCACGGTATACGCGGAGCCGCCGGGCGATCCGTCGGAGTTCATCAGGGCGGAGGGCGGATACGTGCATAGGTCGTGCGCTAGAGCAGCGGGCGGAGGTGGCTGAGGAGCTTCTCGGCGCTCAGCTCGAGCCCCGCCAGCCTGCTCCTTATCCTGCTCAACGAGAGCTCGTTCGAGAACGCCCTCTTGACGGCCGCCTCGAGGGCCTCCTTATCCACGCCGTAGTCCCCCAGGGTCCTCTCGAAGCCGACGGAGGACTGGAACTTCGAGAGGGCGGCCGCCGCGCCCTCCTGGGTTCCGTCGAACTCGGGATCCAACAACCTGAGGAGGCGCGTCGAGGGGCCCGGCGAGGCCGCGTGAACCAGGCGCGCCAAGGACGGCCCTATTATAGCCAGCCCGCACCCGTGAGGGAGGGACGGCCTTATGCCGCTGATGAAGTTCTCCACCGCGTGGATGAGGTTCGTCGGGGAGAGATCTATGGCGACTCCCCCCAGCATCGCCGCGTACATGAGCCAATAGCGGTGCTCCAGGTAGCTAGGATCCGCGCTGGCCCCCGGGAGCGCACGGACCACGTTGCGCACGACGACCTCCGCCACGTCCTGCGCCAACGGGGGGCTCCCGGCGGTCGTCGCGGATTCGTACGCGTGGTACAGCGCGTCGAAGGACGTGCAGAGCACCTCCTCGCGCGGCATCGTTAACGTGTACTTCGGGTCGTCGAACGATGCGCGGGGGTAGCAGACCTCACCGCCTATTTTATCTCCCAGCGCTATGTCCGTCAGGTTCGCGTAGCGGTTCGCCTCGCTGCCCGTCCCATGCGTCAGGTTGACCGCGTAGACGGGCAGGTGCAGGTCGGCCCTGATCCTCCCATATATGTAATCCATTGCGCTACCGCCCTGGGCGGCTACGGCGCTGCCCACCTTTGAAACGTCTATGGCGCTGCCCCCTCCTATGGCTATTATCGCCTGAGCACCACTCTCCCTCGCCAGCCCCGCGACCTCCTCTGCCTGGGAGGATGGAGGGTTCGGCGATACGCGGTCGTAGATGACGCGGTCCGCGCCGACCTCGTCGAGCACGCGCTCCACGTCCTGGAGCGCCCCGCTCACCTTCGCCGAACTCCTGCCTGTGACCAGGAGGACCTTCTTGGCGCCGGCGACGTATCCCCTTAGCGCCTCCACGGCACCGGCCCCGAAGTGCAACGACACCTCACCGTACCTCCACTTGAATGGCACCAGCGGTTGACCGCTCGCCTTGGACATGCCGCCACCCTTGTAGGGGTCTCGCCTCATGGTCTAATACGTTATGCGCATTAGAAGCAAAGGGTAAATGCCGAGTTGCGCGCCTTCCGGCCGTGGAGATAGCGTTCGGGCCGATACCGTCCAGGAGGCTCGGCTCCAGCCTCGGGGTCAACAACATACCCCCGAAGCACTGCACCTACAACTGCGTCTATTGCCAGGTGGGCAGGGGCGCGTCGCTGGAGGTCGCTAGGAGGCCCTTCTACCCCCCGGACGCGATCCTGGACTCCGTCAGGAGGAGGTTGGAGTTGCTGGAGTCCAGGGGCGAGAGGGTCGATTACGTCACGTTCGTGCCGGACGGCGAGCCTACGCTCGACATCAACCTGGGAAGGGAGATAGAGGCGGTGAAGGCCCTCGGCGTCCGCGTAGCCGTCATAACGAATTCATCCCTCCTGTGGGATCCATCGGTGAGGGAAGACCTCTCGGCCGCCGATTATGTATCTTTCAAGGTGGACGCGGTGACGGAGCATATATGGCGCGCCGTCGACAGGCCCAGCCACAGGCTCTCGCTGGGCTCCATATTGGAAGGCATCCTGAGGTTCGCCGAGGAGTTCAGGGGCCACCTGGTGTCCGAGACGATGCTGGTCTCCAGGATTGAGTACGGCGATGAGGCCGGGAAAGTGGCCTCCTTCCTTTCCTCGGTCCACGGCCTGCGCAACGCGTACATAGCTGTGCCCACGAGGCCCCCGGCCGAGCGCTGGGCCGGCCCGCCGGATCGCGGCGTGGTGATATATTTCTTAGCTAGGTTCCGCGAGCTGCTGCGCGTCCCCGTCGAACTGTTGGACTTCCCCGAGCGCGGGGACTTCGGGCACACGGGCGATGCCAGGTCGGATATCATATCCGCCGCCCTCGTGCATCCGCTCAGCGAGGCCGCCGTTTCCCAGATACTCAAGGACGATGGGGCGGGAATTGAGGTCCTGCGCGAGATGCTGGATTCGGGCGAGCTGGAGGAGGTCGAGTTTCTCGGTCGCAAATACTACGTGGCGCGCGGCAGGCGTTCCTAGGATCAGTCGAACGTTCCAAGGATTCTTCGCGGCGACCTGGGCGAAGCTGCGGCGCGTTGGGCACAGGCCGGCAATCCGCCCTACGACAGCAAGACCCTCCGCTGGGCCACGACGGATGGCCCGCGCGCGGATTCAGAAAGGTAGCAGACCGTACTTGGCCAGATCCCTCGAGATCGAGTCCACGTACGACTTGAGGTTGGCCAACACTATTCTACAGGTAACTACCCCCACCACCTTTCCCTTCTCCGTGACCAGGACGCGCCTGATCCCCTTCCTCGCCATCAGATCGGCGACGTCCGAGAGCTCCTCGCCGCTGTCCACGGTGATTATCCCCTTAGTCATTATGTCGTCCACCTTCGTCGAGGAGGGATCGAGCCCCTTAGCGAGGAGTTTGTTGACTAGGTCCCACTCCGTTATTATCCCCACGTTCTCACCATTCGGCGAGCGCACCACCGCGAAGCCGTGCCTGCTCTCGGCCATTAATCTCGCCAGCTCGGAACAAGAGGTCCCGGAGGCCACGAACAGGATATCCCTGTCCATGACGTCCCTTGCGTAGAGTACCACGCGCGCGACTCGGAGCACATGTAAATAAAGATTTTTACCATTGTTGCTGCCCCGTCGACTTAAGTCGACAAGCCCGATCGCCACCTAGCCGAGTGAGATTGCCCGATTAGGCGCCCCCGAGCTCCCCAAACCATCGAGGATGGTTCGCGCCTCCGCAGCGCGGAACGGGATCGTTAGTTTGAACTCGAGTTGGCGAGCGTTACCTCAATATCCTACGCGCGCTGTTCAACCTCCTATTGCCGTCGGAGGTCACGAGCGCCATGTCCTCTATCCTGGCGCCGCCTACTCCCTTCACGTACACCCCCGGCTCTATGGTCACCACCATGCCGGGCAGGAGCTCCCTCCCCTCGCCGGGGGCCAAGTAGGGAGGCTCGTGGACCTCTATCCCGACGCCGTGCCCCAGTCCATGCAGGAAGTACCCGGAGAGGCCGCGCCTGGCGAGCTCCTTCCTGGCCGCGCGGTCCACCTCGCCGGCGACGACCCCCGGCCCCAGGACGTCGAACGCCGCGTCGACGGCCTCGGCGACCGCCCTGAGCAACGAATCGTCGCCCGTGGCCACCGTCCTCGTCATGTCGCTGCAGTAACCGCGCCTGACCACACCGGCGTCGAGCACGACGTAGTCCCCGGGGGAGACGCGGAGGCCCCTGGGGAGGGAGTGGGGGTTCGAGGAATTGGGCCCCACGCCCACGAGCGTGTCGAAAGCGAAGCGCTCGGCGCCCAGCCTGCGGGCCTCCGCCTCGAACTCGGCCGCGAGCTCGAAGTCCGAGACGCCCTCCCCGATGACGTCCAGCGCCCTTTCCATCGCCGCCTCCGTGATCCTCAGAGCCTCCGTTATGGCGTCCAATTCCTCCTGCTCCTTCACCGAGCGCATGTCCAGTATGCGCTGGGACACATCTGCTATCCCGCCGACCCTGCGGATGAGATCCTCCGATAGGGATCTGCTCATCGAGCCGAGGTCCGCCGCGGCCCTCCCCCTGGCGAGCGAGGCCGCGGCCTCGGCGATCGTCGCCTGGAGGAGCCCCGGCAGCTCGACCCTCTCGGTGGAGCGCCTGAGCACGGGCCTCACCTCCATCCATCCGGGGACGATCTCCGTCGCCTTGTAATATTCGAGCGCGGGCACCAGGAACGTCGCGGAGCCCGAGGAGTAGATTAGCGCGGCCCCCGGGCAGTGGCACCCGGTGAAGTACTCCACGTTCGCGTCCCCGGCCACGATGAGGGTGTCGTAGCCATCGGCCGCTAGTTCCAGCTTGGACCTTGCGTCCATTTCTTGCCACCTCCAAGGACCTCTTGGCGAGGTCCTCCGGTGTATCAACGAACGATATGGGAGGTCCATTCCTGTTGTCCACGCGGCCCCCGCCCAGCCCCAGCCTCTCGAGCGTGTCGCTCGGCAGGCCGCTCCTGAGCACGACCGCGGGGATGCCCATGGAATAGGCCATCAGGACCTCCAACATCGTCCCGGACTCACCGCCCAAGGCCGCCACCACGTCCGAGCTCCTAACCAGGATTACGCTCCTGCCCTTGAAGTCCATGCCCGTGTCCACGAGCACGAGGCCCCTTCCCCTGGGCGGCATCGCCGGCGGGTTCTGCGGCAGCACGAAGACCACTTCGATGCCGCGCTCGCGCGCGGCGTCCGCGACGTAGGCCATCGCCCCCCAATAGCCGCCCAGGAACAGTCTGACCTCGTCGGCCGGCAGAGCGGAGACGAACCGCCTCGCCTTCTCGGCGAGCCCCTTCGTCGGCTCGCTGTGCGCCGCCACACCTACGTTGATCAACCCCCGACGTCGTCCGCGGGCATATGGATAAGTTTAGCGAAATTTTATGAGCGCTCGCGGCGTAAGCTCCTTGTGGAGTTCTACGTCGGGACGAGCGGCTGGAGCTACCCCTGGAACCCGGACGGCATCGAGTGGTACTCGTCGAGCTCCGGGCTGAACGCTGTGGAGCTGAACTCCAGCTTCTACAGGTTCCCCTTCAGGTCGATGGTGAGGAGCTGGGCGAGGAGGGCTGAGTTGAGGTGGAGCGTGAAGGTGCACAGGAGCATCACCCACTCGAGGAGGATGAAGATGCCGGGGGCGCTCGAGGCGTTCCGCAGGTTCTTGGAGGTCTTCAAGCCGATGGAGGAGGCCGGGATAATCGACTTCTACCTGTTCCAGATGCCCCCGCAGTTCGGGGCCGGCGAGGAGAACTGGAGGAGGATAGAGGAGATGTCGGACGCGACCGGCCTAGGTCCAAGGATGGCGGTGGAGTGGAGGAACGCCAGCTGGTTCCGCGATGAGTGGGTGGAGAGGGCTAGGGAGATCGGCATAACCGTCGTATCGATGGACGCGCCGGACTTCTCGTTCTACGCGAGGAGCAGCGATAGATCTTACACGAGGATGCACGGGAGGACCGCCTGGTACGCGCACGACTACTCGGACGCCGAGCTGGAGGAGGTGGCATCGCGCGTGATATCGCTCGGCGGATCCAGCGCCTATATATTCTTCAACAACGATCACGCTATGCTCGAAAACGCGAGGAGGATGATGGAAAAACTGAGGAGGATGGGACTCACGGGGAGCCGACGTAGGTCTCGTTGGACGGTATCAGGACCATCGGATACGTCTCGACGGGCAGGCCAGCGCTGTAGATCGGCACCATCTTCCATCCCCACCTGGAGCTCGGGACCCACTGCCCTCCGAAGAGCGGCAGCAGGACGTAATGGCCGAGGTTCTGAGGCTGCAGCATGAACGGCTCCTGCTGCGCTATGAGCGGCTCGACGCCCGGCGGGAACGGGTTCTGGAAGTCGATCTGGCCGGCCATCGTCATCATGTCCGTGGTGGCTATGGACTGGTTGATCGCCTGCGGGCTGAGGCTTCCGGCCCTCTCGAGGACGTTGACCGCCCAGTCGTAGGCGCCCAGGTCGTACCCTATCGCCATGTCCCACTCCCTCCCGGTGGCGGACTCGTATATCTGGGCCCACTGGGAGGCGTTCACCTTGAGAAGCGGCGAATAGTAGGTCGGTATCGACGGGAACCACCACACCTCCGCGCTTATACCGTACGCCAGGTCGTCGCCCAGCGCCTCCTCGTCCGAGGGGAAGACGTTCGCCCTGGCCACGGTCGCGACCTTCGGGACCCAGCCCTCCGCGTGGGCCTGCCTCCAAAGGGTCGCGAAGTCCGGCGGGTCGAGGTCGCCCGTCAGTATTGTGGCGTTCGCGGCCTTCGCCTCCAATATGTATGGGGTGTAGTCCGTCGTCCCGGGCGTCACCAGGCCCAGGTTGACGACCTTGTATCCGGCGGCCTCCGCCATCGGTATCAGCACCCTGTCGAAGGTCTGTCCCCCCACGTCGTTCGTGGATATCACCGCCACGACGCGGTTCGTGGAGTTGCCGGCGAGGTTCCATATGTCGATGTACGTCTGGACTAGCTGCGGGAACGCCCAGCCGACCATGTAAACCCAGTGGTAGGGTCCCTGCACCACCCACGCGTCGACCGGGCCCTCTATGGCCAGAGCCGGCACGCCGTACTTCTCGGCGATCGCGCTCGCGGGATCTATTGTTTCGGGCGTGTGCATTAGTATCAGGAGGTTCACGTGGTCCTGGGTTATCAGCTGCTGCGTGACCGCCGCGGCGGTGCTCTCGCTGCTCTGCGTGTCGACGAGTATTATCTGGACGGGGATCTTCCTCCCGTACGCCTGCATATATATTCCTCCCATGTTCTGGTTGATGTAGTTCTGAACGTATGCCGCCAGCCAGGGATCGGGGGCGCCGAAGGACGCCAGCGGGCCCGTTAGGGGCGCCACGACGCCTATCTTGATCGTGGAGGGGGCGGTCGGCGGCCTGGGCCACCAGACGTAGGCTGCGCCAGCCCCTATCGCCACCGCTATGACTATTATTATGATCGCGTACTGGGTGCGGGTTACAGCGGCCCTCTTGCCCATTTCGTCGCTAAGGCGTCGCAGAACCTTAAAATGACTTCCTCCGAAATTAATC